>JBIOVE010000143.1:0-10664 GCA_044867565.1 Candidatus Udaeobacter sp.
CCGCACGTGCACGGCGAACAAGGGCACGGACTGCAGGGACACGCGGCTGTCTTCGCAAACGCGTCCCCACTGCAAATAAAGGTGCCCGCAGCGATAGCGATTGAGAGAAACAGGGCGCGCATAGTTATTTCGCGAGCGAAGTGAGCGGCAGAAGAAACGTCTGTCCGTTCGGCAGCGCGATCTGGAGTTGTTTGTCGGCGGTGAACGCCGATTTCGGCCAATCCACTTTGGTATAAGAATAAGTTCCCTTCGGGCCGAAGATCTTGTTCAGATTAATACCCACGCCAGTGCCACTGTAGCCGCGGGTGCTGGCCTGGGGACTAACCGATAACGGCAAACCGGTGTTTTCTTCGTGCCCAACTTTACGATCTTCGCGAAACACGGGCTTAAGAACGGCACCGTTTTTATCGACAAGCGCGATCTGCGCCGGCTTAACCACTTTCTTGTCGGGACCAAAAACGCGAATGATCATGCGTGTATTCCCTGCCCGAGCTTGTCCCAGTGTATCGCCAACGGTGTCGATGGTATAAGCGCCGCGTGTCGTCGTGTTGCGAAACGGCGTTAGCGGTGCGTCCCCGCGCGGAGCTGTTGCCTGGACAAATGTGGCCGACGCCAGACCGAACGTCAGCGCCGCGACAAGGACACAGGGGGATTTGTTCATCGCAGGAGGCTGTTAATCGGGTTGAGCGTCGATGCTGCTCACAGCGCTCGGTCTATGTCAACGTCAAAAACGCTTCGACGACGTGATTTCCGGGCAGTGATTGTTAGCGTCTTGCGCATCGTCCGGCGTTTGACTATTCACTGATCACCGATCACGATTCACTTCTTCCCAAACGCGGGTGTAGTTCAATGGCAGAACGGCAGCTTCCCAAGCTGCACACGAGGGTTCGATTCCCTTCACCCGCTCTTCATTGGTAATGAACTCGACACGTCCAACGCAGCTTTACGAGATTAGGCCACGAGCATGAAAAGAAATGATCTCCATGAAACATGACTTCATCTTCAAGCGGCTCGGCCCGCTACTGGTACTGGCTTTGGGTGTTTCGGCCTGCAGGCCGGCCAAACCGGTCGCGGAGGCAGGGTATAGCACGAAAATCGTGGGCAACTGGCTGGGCACCGTGGGCGACATGAAAGAGTCCATTACCTTCAGCGCGAACGGCACCTTCATCGCCCACGTGCGTTCCCAAGGGTTCATCAGCGACACGCTTTCCCAAGGCGTAACTGGCACGATTCGCGGCACATGGGCCATCAATGGGAAGACCATTAGTTTGAAAATCACCAGTGCGGACGATGCGCTTGTGAAGCTTGTGAAAAACGGCGTGACTTCGAGTACTATCGTGGCCTTCAATCAGGAGGAGCTTTCGCTGAAGAACGACATGGGCAAGACTTCGACGTTTACTCGAGCACTCTCCCTTTAAGTCGAATGCAAAAGTGCAACTATGACGCGAGTGTTGAGCGGGGCGGAGCAAAAAGCCGCCACACGGCGTGACGGGTGACGCCTTCGATCCCACTTCGACGCAGTCAGAGTTACAGAGGCATGCCCTCGCGCGCGCGTACGCCAGGAGTTCGTCGGAAACCAATTAAATTCGCAATTACTGCATACTCAGCCTGCCGTAATCGCGTTCATATGCGCGAATTGCGCGACGCGTTGCTGGTCCCATTATCCCATCGATCGCGCCATGGTAGTACCCCGCTCGGGCCAGCCGGCGCTGCAATTGCGCAATCGAAGATCCATTGCCGTATCCGTAAGCGGAGTCCCTGTAGTAACCATAATCGTACCCGTACGAAGGATTATACCCGTAAGAATAATAGTCGTAGTTAAACGCGTAAGGAACGCTCCAGGCCCAATCGGGGTACCCACCCCAGTAGTACGGATAACCGTAATCGTACCCATACGAAGGATAATACCCATAAGAATCATAGCCGTAGCTAAACGCGTAAGGAACGCTCCAGCCCCACGAGGGGTACCAACCCCAGTAAACGCTCCAGCCCCAGGAGGGATACCATCCCCAGTAGTACGGATAACCTAACCCACCGATGAAGATGAATCGGTCACCGAAGAATCGATTATGACGCCAATTGCCACTCCAATTGCCGCCGCTCCAGCTTCGCCCCCCCCAGTTGCGGTATTTTCCCGATTTGCCGCGGCTGAATTTCGACCCGCTTCGGTTAAACTTGTGTCCGCCTCGCGACGATATCGAGCTAAAATGTTTGCCGTGTTTGCCCTGATATCCGCCGTGTCCGCGGTGTCCGCCGCCATGTCCGCCATGTTTCGCCAGAGCGGTGCTCATGGAGACGGCGACGGCGAGAATGATCGACAAGAACGCTTTCATAGTACTAAAGTATTCGTTGCTGACCGCTCGCGTGCGTTTACCCGATTGTCGTCGCGATTGCGCGGCGGATCGTCGATTCAAGCTCAACAAACGCCGTTAGCTTTTCGTCTGCGTGCACGATGAAACGCTTTCCATCGTCACGATGCGCGTGAGCAATCCAGATTGTTCGCCCACGAAAATCTACGGTTGAAACGCAGCTCCAACTCCAACCGGCTTTACTCAGATTGTTGCGTTGGATGGCTGCTTCTGAAACCAAAAATAGACAACGCCGAACACCAAACCGACACTCCGAAAGCTTTCGCGAGCAGGCGGCTGCCACTACGGACAATTTCCATTCGAACCTTTCGACTCCGAAAAACGTTTCGAGTTGACCATCGCTTTGGTTACAGGGTCAAATCTTGAGAGTGCCGTTCAACCAAACACTCCCGTTTCGCCCGTGCAGCCTGTCGCTGCTGGCATACTTCCTCAGTGGCGCGATGCGCGCTTTGGGCACCGGGGACGAGGAAGAACAGCCCGCGCCTGACAAGCACCGCTACAATCTGTTTGACCCGACCCCACGCGAGTACCTGCGCGAAATGAGCACCGATCGGCCGGATAAAACCGAGAGCCCCTACACCGTGGATGCCGGACACTTTCAGTTCGAGATGGATTTGCTGAGCTACACGCGCGACCGGGACAAGTCGGGCGGTGGTGATACGCGCACGGATTCTTATGCGATCGCGCCAGTGAATCTGAAACTCGGTCTGCTCAACAACGTGGATTTCCAACTCATACTCAACACCTACAACTACGTGCGTGTTAAGGACCGCGTTACGGGCACAGTCGAGAAGATGTCCGGCTTTGGCGATGTGACCACGCGACTCAAGGTGAACTTCTGGGGCAACGATGGCGGCCGGACCGCGTTTGCCATGCTGCCGTTCATGAAGTTCCCGTCCAATCAGGATGGCCTGGGCAACAACGCGGTCGAGGGTGGCGTTATTTTCCCGCTCGCGGTCGATCTGACCCACGGTTGGAGCATGGGCCTGATGACGGAATTCGA
This sequence comes from Candidatus Udaeobacter sp., assembly GCA_044867565.1. Classification (GTDB taxonomy): domain Bacteria; phylum Verrucomicrobiota; class Verrucomicrobiia; order Chthoniobacterales; family UBA10450; genus Udaeobacter. The sequence continues at coordinate 3,373 of JBIOVE010000143.1, forward strand.
CTGTCTGCGCAATGACGGCAACAACGGCTATCACGCCGGGTTCATCAACACCGTCACGTTCGGCCACGACATCGTCGGTAACCTCGGCGGGTACGTCGAGTTCTTCAGCGAAGTGAGCGCCGAGGGCGGCGCGTCTTGGATAGGCACGGTGGACCTGGGGCTGACCTACAGATTGACGGACAACATTCAGTTCGATCTCGGCATCAACATCGGCGTCACTGAAGCGGCGGATGACTTTAATCCGTTCATCGGTGTGTCGTGGCGTCTTTGACCGTGCGTCATGAAGGGCAAGGCCGGCGTTCGATCCGGCGCCGCCCGCTCTTTTTTCTGCGTTCGAAGTTAGGCGGTGGATGTTCGATGTTCGGCGTTTTGGTTTTTAGTTTAGAGACAAACATCCAATGCCGAATGCAGCCGACACCCCGGATGCTTCGGGGCTACAGAAAAATGCACTTGAGCCCGTTCGCTATCTTCCCCCGAAAAGTTTTCGGAAGGATCTAAAGAAACGGTTCGGGAAGGTCGCTGCTTTGGGGGGCACACCCTGCAATTGTTGCGCAAACGGCCATTGCTGTCCGCCATGCGCTTGACACGCGCTTGCCGGCACCTTGTCCACGGGCAGATCGATATCGTAAGCAGTTCCGGCTGCCTGGCAGCCGGTGGTGGCGAGCTGATTTGAAGTCGCACAGACCGTCGCGCGTTGAATCGGCATGGTCGGTTGCAACGGCTTTGCCGGATAATGCTCGGCGGCTTTATTCATAACTTGCGTCCACACGGGAAGCGCAAGCGCAGCACCGTAGCCGCGAGAAACGATCGTCGTCGGCTGATCAAATCCGACCCAGACACCGCAGGTCAGCGTACTGGTGTAACCGAGAAACCAGGCGTCTTTATAATCGTTGGTCGTCCCGGTCTTGCCGGCAGCCGGTGACTTGAAGCCCAGAGACCTGGAGCTGGCGGCGGTCCCATCTGTCAAGACTTCTTCCATTAGCTGAGAGGTCATCCAGGCCGCGCTCGGATCAAGCGCCGGCGCAGTGATGTGCGCGGCGCGAAAAATTGGTTTGTGCTGTTGGTTATCAATGCGCTCAATGATGTATGACTGCTTACGCACACCAGCATTCGGAAAAACGGAGTAAGCTGCAGTAAGGTCCCTCAAATTGGTCTCGAACGAACCGATGTAAGTCGCGGGACCAGGCGGAATATTCTGACCGAGATTGAGCGTAGTGGCGACTTTTTGCACTGCATCGAGCCCCGCGAATTGACCGACGCGGACACTCATGGTGTTGCGCGAATGAATGAGACCATACGAGCAAGGCAGGATGCCGCCATATCTCCCATCGGAATTTCCTGGCGACCAATTTCCGGCGCCATCGATTTCGCCCGGTTGAATGGGACCATCGCTAATCGCCGCTCCTGGCAGCAACCCGTGGCTGAAGGCGATCGCGTAAACGAATGGTTTGAACGCGGAACCAACCTGCCGGTTCGCCGGTGCGAGCGCGCGATTGAATTTGCTCTGCGCATAGTCGCGGCCACCGACCAACGCGCGAATGCCGCCGCTGGCATTGTCAATCACGACCACCGCGCCTTCCAGATATGGCATGGACGAATCGCCCTCTTCGTTTTCCGGCGGCTGATAATTCGCTTTCAGCGGATGACGGAAATTGGATTGCCGCTCGATTTTCGTCAGTTGCGTTTCGAGCGCCTGCTGCGCGGCGTTCTGCACGGCCGGGTCGAGCGTGGTGTAAACCAAAAGCCCGCCGTTATCGATCTGGTCCTGCGTTAGCAGCTGATTCAAATCGCGTTGCACCGCGTCCATTGCATAATTCTCCTGGATAAAGGGGAGACGTTTGGGATGCGGCGTAATTTTTACGTTCTTTGCCTCCTCGGCTTGCGCGGGTGAAAGTTTTTTCAGTTCCACCATGCGATCCAGAACAACATTACGCTGCACTCTCGCGCCTTCTGGATTTTTCAGTGGCGAAAAACGATTTGGACTTCGGATCAACCCTGCAAGGAGCGCGGCTTCGGGAAGATTCAGTTGGGACGCGCTCTTGCCAAAGTATGCCTGTGAGGCCGTTTCAACGCCGTAACAGCCATTACCGAAATAGATGCGGTTTACATAGAGCTCGAGAATCTGTTGCTTGGTGAACTGGCGCTCAATGCGCAGAGCAACCATCGCTTCCAGCAATTTCCGGCTGATCGTGCGACCACCGAGTGGGAGGCTGTTACGCGCCAGTTGCTGGGTAATGCTGCTGGCCCCTTCTTTGACCGAGCCGCTCAGCACATCGCGAACAAGTGCCCGCAGAATTCCTCTCCAATCAATTCCTTTGTGCCCGTAGAAGCGAGCGTCCTCGCGCGCCAGCACCGCGGTGATAAAAAATGGGGAGACCTCGCTGAGGGAAACCTTCAAGCGATTGGCGCCAGCGAGACGACTGTAGATTTTTCCGTCCACGTCAAAAACGGTGTTTCGCTCCGGCATTTCACCGACCTTCTTCATCTCGAAGGTCTGCGCCCACGCTCCGTAAAAGAGGAAAACGGCCAGGCCGCCAGCCGCGACTATTGCAAGCAGGGAGATTTTCCAGCCGTATCGGAAAAGCCGGCTTCCGCTTTTCCTTTTTCTGGATCGGAGACGGGCGAAGAATTTCATCGGCTAGAGAGCAAGACAATCTAGCCACAGATTTCGTTGCGCGAAAGCGAGCGCGGCGCGCCGTTCAGCATCAAAAATTCTGGGTGCCCGTTCTGGGAGCGCAAGTGCCCTCGTCCCGAACTCTTCCCAGAGGACAAGTGACCGGATCGAATTGAACGGAGCAAGAGCGATCGGCGAGGGCGCCAATCGCAGCACGCGAGGGGCGCATGCGCTCCCAAAATCACAAATTGAGCTTCACGACGCCCTCATGCTGTTCGGTTGCGCACGGTGCATTGGTAGGCACTTCCGTGGCCGCGTCGCTTGCCTGGACAATCTTGTTGTCGATCAAGTACTGCTCGACTTCCTCGCCGCTGATATCGGCAAGCATGTGCCCGTTAATCTGAACGCAAGGCGAAAGCGGTTGTCCGCTTTTGGTTTCCATCTCCCAGCGAAACGCCGGATTCTGGATGATGTCCTTTTCCGTATAAGGGAGATTGTATTTCGCAAGCACGGCACGCACCCCGGCGCTCCAGCCGCAATACGTCTTCAGGTAAGCAGTAATTTCAGGCGTTTGCATTCGCGAAGATACCACGAAACGGCCGCGAAGAAAGCGGCGAAGCGCGTGAACAACAAACGAAAGAAACAGTCGTTTAGGCCGACCGCTTCAAGTGAACAGCGAATTTGTGCAAACGTGAAGCGATTGAATTTCCACGAGCGCGATGGTGAAAAAGTGGAGAGGAAACATCGCGTCGTTGGGCCTCCCGTATCGCAAAGTTTGCCAACACTTCATTGGTTGGCCGCACCCAATCCATCGGAATCGAATTACAACGTTCCGTCGGACAAATGATGCGCAGCGGCCCGCTCCCGCGTGTGCCACCAATCACCTGTATTTGCCGGCCAGTGATGATCCTGCTGCAAACGAGGCAATAGCGCTTCTCATCCAGCGACCGCCACTGCCGGAATTGATCGAGGCGTTGCAAGGCCTCCAGCTTGTCTTTGTCGGACAATTCGATCGGGGAAATTAGACCCATCACCAGACGATGCGCTTCTGTCAACTTTCGCACAATCAGGCGGACGGTGGATTGGCGTATCGGTCAAAATCCTAGCTGATTTCTTCGCCCGAAAATCGCGCACGCGTTTTGCGAGGTGAGAGCGAATCGTCAATTCGCTATCGGGCTTTGTTGCGTTATTGTGTCTGCAAGATCGGTGAATATCGATAAGGCGAAGATGCTCGGGCGAAAATTTGGAAACATTTTGCCTTGGAAAGTCCCAAATGATGGCATCGGGCGGCGCCCTGAAACGCGAATGGTCTGAGGGAGACGATGAAACGAGGCGGACAACTGCGGCGCAAAAAGGGCAAACCCGCGCCGCGCAAAGCCCAATCGCGTTTGGAAATGCGCGTCAAGGAACGCACTTCCGAATTACATGCCGCAAATAGAGAATTGAAACGCGAGATTCAGCGCCGAAAAGGCCTGGAAAGCGAAATCCTTGAAATCAGCGATCGTGACCAGCAGCGAATCGGTCAGGAACTGCACGATGGGTTGTGTCAGCACCTCACCGCGGTTGCATTCATGACGCGCGCGGTCGCTCTGCGACTAAGAAACCATCGTGTTATCGAAGTGGAGGATCTCGAAAAAATTTCCGGGCTGGTCAACGAGGCCGCCATCGATGCGCGCGATATAGCCCGCGGTTTGCACACGGCGGAGATCGATTCAGCAAGATTGATACCGGCACTGCAAGATCTCGTCTCTCGAGAAATCTGGAAAACGCCGTGCCGGCTGGAAGTGAAAACTGAGCTGGATTTCCATGATGATGCTGTGGCCTCGCACGTTTATCGATTGCTGCGCGAAGCCGTGATCAACGCTCATAAACACGCTCGGGCAAAGGAGATCGTGGTTGAGATCAGGCGATCAAACAGCGGGATAGTCTTCAGCGTAACTGACGATGGAGTTGGTATTCACGCTGGCGCAAACAATTCCAACGGGTTGGGTTTTCATATCATGAACTACCGCGCGCGCAGCATTGGAGCTCGGCTCGAGATCAAAGACCGCCAGCGGGGCGGCACTCGGGTCGCTCTTTATTTGCCGCAGCCTCAGTCAAAATGAAACGCCTCGAGCCTACCAACAGGAACCCCAAATGCGATCCGTCGGAAGCGAAGCGGATCTTGATCGTCGACGACCATCCGCTATTCCGAAAGGGCCTCGAGCAATTGATTCATTCCGATGGCACCTTTGCGGTCTGTGGCGAAGCGAGCGATGCCCCGGGAGCGATGGATGTGATCCGCAAACTGGATCCCGACCTGGCGATTATTGATCTTAGCTTGCCGGGCGCCAATGGGATTGAATTGATTAAAAACATTCGCGCTGAATTTCCGGAGCTCCCAATTCTGGTGCTCTCAATGCACGATGAATCGCTCTACGCCGTGCGCGCGCTTCGCGCGGGCGCGCAGGGCTACGTTATGAAACACGAGGCGCTGGCCAACGTGGTAAAGGCAATTCACGAAGTCTTTGGTGGGCGTCCCTATCTCAGCCGGGCGATGGCGGCACAAGTGATCACGAAATTCGCGCGCAGCCCGGCTGAAGGCGATGCCGAGGCGACCGAGAGACTGAGCGATCGCGAGCTTGAGATTCTGGAGTTGATCGGCAAAGGCACCGAAGTGCGCCAGATTGCGAAGCTTCTGCATCTCAGTCCCAAAACCGTGGAAACTCACCGGGCGCATATTAAAGAAAAACTTCAGTTGAAGAATGCGCGCGAAGTTGTGCGTTTCGCCGTCCAGTGGTTGGGGGCGCGCGGGATTTAGCTATAGCGATTAGCCCATTCGATTTGGCTCAAGGCGCGCTCTCAATCGCGCGTCGAGCATGTTGAGGCACAGAAGACCGAGCTTTACCTCAAACAATATCGATCTTAGCCATAGAGGGATACAGATTGGCGACGTGCATTCATGAATGTCTTTCGATGCTCAGGCTTCTTTTTAGCCATGTTCTGCAGCTTCGGGGGCGCCGCCGCGGCAGAAGAAAATCCTCCTGAACAGGAGACTTCGCCCGACGCTTCAATTTCCAGGCTGAGCATTAGCTCCAATCCGGGCGCAATCAATCAGACTACCGGCACAGGCCAGCTAGGAGAGTCGCTCGGCCTCAAAAACAGGGGCATCTTTCTGGGCGGTGTCTGGGTGGGAGACACAAACTATTTGATCTCCGGCGGTCAGGATCCACAGACGTGGAGTTTTAATAGTCTGCTCATCGCCAGCCTTGGTGTCGATGCCGAGAAGCTCATGGGCTGGAAAGGCGGAAAATTCGGCATCGAATTTTTGCAATTTGACGGCCAGCCTAGCAATCAACAAGCGGCAGCGTGCAGAGTTACAATTCCCTGCCAGGCCCGGAGCCACTCGACCGTTCTGAGCTTTATCGATTATGGTGGCGGCAGGAACTCTTTGATCGAAAGCTGATCATCCGTGTCGGAAAAATGGCACCGACCGCTGATTTCAATAACGTCCTGCGTCCCGTTCCGACACAGGACCGGTCACTCTTCATTCCCTCAGTGTCCGGTCTGCTCTTCACGCCTGTTTTTAAGAATCCTACATTGTTTGGCGTCATGCCCGGGTATTACAACTCTGCCTACGGGGTGACGACTACGTTTGCGCCGACGAATAATTTCTATTTTTCCTACGGCATATATGACGGGAATCTCGCTAACGGGACGCAAACCGGGACAAGAGGGCCGCAATTTAATGGCTATTATTTTAATATTGGGGAGGCGGGTGCAGCGTGGGAGATCGGCAGCAACAATTTGCCGGGCTCATTCGGCGTCGGCTTGTGAGATCAATCGGGCCACTTGCGCGCGGGACAAGCGACCGAATCCGGCGCAATGGGGTTTTATCTCTTCGGTTCCCAGCGGATCTGGTTTCGTCATCCCGGGAAGGACAACAGCGGCATCACGAGCTTTTTCCAGTTTGGCGCGAACAACTCGGCGACCCTCCCCGTAAATCAATATTTCGGATCGGGTCTGACGGCGTTCGGACTTGTGCGGGGAAGATCGCAGGATTCCGCGGGCGCCGGCATGGCATGGTCGTGGCTGAACGGGAATATTTTTCGCCGCAGCAGCGAATTTATGTTTCAGGTTTACTATCAGGCTCATCTTATCGCAGGCACGTATTTCGAACCCGCGATCAGCTATATCCCGACGCCGGGCGCGAGACCTGATCTCGATGCTGCATGGGCAACGACATTGCGAATCACCGTTCTCTTTTGAGCAAGAATGGTCTTATGGTTGCCAGCATGCGTAGTCTTCCGGAGTGTTCAGGTCTGAAGAAACTCCCGCATCCTCCACCGCCAGGCGCAGGCGGAAAGCTTCGCGCGTCCGGATATAAGTGCGAAGGTCAGGAACGTCATTTTGAGCCAGCTCCCGGAAATTACTTTCTGGAAGAATAATCGGGTGTGCGGCGTGTCCATGGAGCGCTGGCTGGCAAATGCGCGTGGGATTTTTCCTCGCGGCTTCGAGCAGCAGGCGCAGCGTGGAAATCTGAATATGAGGCTGGTCGCCGAGGGAAATAATCCAGTGCGTCAACGTTGAAAGCCAGCCTGTCCAGCGACTGGCTGCCTGCAAAGAACTAAACATCCCCAGTCGTGGCGAACGGTTTTCGATCCAATCGGAGGGTGAAAATCCCGCATGTGCGAGAGCC
>JBIOVE010000144.1:0-3042 GCA_044867565.1 Candidatus Udaeobacter sp.
CCGAAACTGGTCGCCTCGATCAACAATTTGCAGGCGCTCAGGAAATTTTCGGCACGAGCGCGCGAAGCTAACGAGAAGCTGACAACCGGTCCAAACAAAGTCATCTGTCGCGATGCAATTTTGTACGCCGGATCGTGAGAAAGACCAGGATAGCGCAAGCCCGGTACATCTTTTCTGCGCAAAAGAAATTCCGCGATGCGCAAAGCGTTTTCGCATTGTCTCGTTAGGCGCATTTCCAATGTGCCGAGAGACCGATGGGCCAACCACACTTCCATCGGGCCTGGCACAGCACCCGTCAACTTCCGCCAGGAATGCAGCTTCTCGTTCCAATCGGAATCGCGAGTGGCGACGTGACCAAGAATTAAATCGCCGTGCCCCGTTAGGGCCTTTGTGTCTGAGGCGACGGAAAAATCTGCCCCGAGTTTGAGCGGACTTTGTCCGAGCAGTGTGGGAGTGGTGTTATCCACGGCAACGAGCACGTTTTTGTTGTGAGCCGCTTCGACCATCAGGGCAATATCGCAAACATCGAGTCCAGGATTGGTCGGACTTTCGAGCCAAAGCAACTTCGCCCCATCCAATTCACGCATTTGCGCGTTCGCCGCGGTCGGCGCTTTTCGCACCTCGATCCCGAGTTGCGCGAAGAAACCGTCGGCAAGCATTCGGGAAGTGTAATAACAGTCCGACGGAAGCACGAGAATGTCACCGGCGCGGAGCGTTGTGGCAAAAACGGCGGTCACGGCCGCCATTCCCGAAGCGAAACACAAAGCGCTGCCACCTTCCAGATCGCTTAAAGCTCGTTCGAACTGAGTCCACGTTGGGTTATGATATCGGCCGTACACATATGGACTGGCGGCCGGATCTCCTGCCGCGTGGAAATTCCCCGCGAAGGTTACTCCTTCGTGCAAAGGCCGACCTTGAACAGGCGAGAGCATTCCCGCGCGCAGGACGGTCGTTCTGATCTTCATGCGTATGGTGCGCCGCCGTTCTTCGTCGTGCTTCTATGCAGCCAATATTTTTACCGCCGCTGCTTCCGCATGAATTCGCGCGGTATCTAAAAATGGAACGGGGCTGGTCGAGACCTCGCGTAGAATCAACGGGAGTTCTGTCCCGCCGAGAATAATTCCGTCAACGCGCTCACGCTCCGTCATTTGAGCGACGATCTCGAGCAGCGTCCTCCGTGTTTCTGGCGAGAACACGCCATTGACCAGCTCAGTCATGTATTTCTCGTGAATGTAGGACTGTTCTTCATCCGTCGGCGTGACCACAGTGATTCCTTCGCGCGCGAAAACGTCTGGATAAAATCTGGCCTGCATGGTGAAGCGCGTTCCAAAGAGGCCGAGCTTCTGATGTCCTTTCGTTTTGGCTGTTTCGCATGTCGTCTCTACTATGCTCAACAGCGGAATCGGCGAAGCGCGGCTGAGCTCATCGAAAACAAGGTGCGGCGAGTTGGATGCAAACAAGCCGAAATTCGCCCCGGCTCGCGCGAGTCGCTGAACTTCGCCAATCAGGAATTTGACCAGGTCGGTTAGTGCGCCGGCACTGATCATTCTCAACATCACTTTCAGATTGATGCTGTTGATGATGATCGAGGGATAGTTACCTTCCGTTTCCTTTTCGCGATATCGGGTCGTGATCAGACGGTAGTAATCGACGGTCGATTCCGGTCCGATGCCTCCGATGATGCCGAGGGTTTTCATGAGGTGCTCGCGCTGGAATGATCAGATCAACTGCGCTTAAAATACAGATGCAGAGCAAGCGTTTTTCATATGGTACAGATGAAATCGGTGGCAATCTGTCAGCTTTTTCGTATTGATGGAACCACGCAGGCTCTAAAAGGATCGATGTCCTCTCTGAAGACAAAACAGCAGCACGCTTCGGAACCGCGCTATGCGAGAATTGCAAGCAGTGTCGGCGAATTGATCGAGAACGGTGTCTGGCGTGCGGGCGATCGAATACCATCCGTTCGCAAAGCAAGTCGACAGCACAAGGTCAGCATCACGACCGCGGTGCAGGCGTATCTTGCGCTGGAAAATCGCGGACTGATCGAAGGCCGTCCGAAGTCGGGTTTTTTCGTCAGGCATTTACCATCACAATTTCTTTCCGAGCCCCAAACTTCCAAACCGAGTTCGCGCGCATCGATGGGCGATTCGCGAACCATGCTCGCGAAAGTCCTGGAAACGATCTCGCTTCCCGGTTTCATCCAGTTTGGCGCTGGAAGTCCAGCGCTTGAGTTGCTGCCGGTGAAAAAGCTAAACCGCATGCTCGCGGCAGCGGCGCGTCGGGCAGGGCCAGCGGCGTTGGAATACGACATGCCGCCGGGTTGCAAGGCGTTGCGACGCGCTCTGGCGCGACGCGCGCTGGATTGGGGTATCGCAGTTTCGCCCGATGAAATCATTACCACGAGCGGTTGCATGGAAGCTCTCGTTCTTTGTCTCCGCGCCGTTACCCAACCGGGCGACACCGTGGCAATTGAGTCGCCCACTTTTTTTGGTGTTATCCAAGCGCTCGAAAATTTGGGCTTGAAAGCGTTGGAAGTTCCGACGCATCCGCGGCACGGGATGGATCTCGACGCCTTGGCCCAGCTTTTGCGCACGCGCCGCATTGCTGCCTGCCTTGCGATTCCCAATTTCAACAATCCTCTCGGCAGCCAAATGCCTGACCGCGCCAAAGAGCGTTTGGTCGCGATGCTTGGCCGTCGGGAAATACCGCTGATTGAAGATGACTTGTGCGGCGATCTGCATTTCGGAGAAAAGCGACCGCACGTTGCGAGGGCCTACGATAAAAAAGGATTGGTCATGCTGTGCGGTTCGTTCTCGAAAACGATTGCGCCTGGCTACCGAGTCGGGTGGATGATTCCCGGCCGATTTTTTGAGAGGGCGAAGAATCTAAAATTTGCCAGCACGGTCGCAACGGCAACGCTTCCTCAGCTTGCTCTAGCCGATTACCTGAGCAACGGCGGGTACGATCACCATTTACGAAGCTTGCGTCAGGCGCTGAGACGCCAGGTTGCGCACATCAGTCAGGGGGTCGCGGAAACTTTCC
>JBIOVE010000145.1:0-3658 GCA_044867565.1 Candidatus Udaeobacter sp.
ATCCAAAAATTTGGATTCCATTTCCTCGCCACATCCACCTGGGACCCGGTGGCGGAGCAATTCGGCGCGCTCCCGTTTATTTACGGAACGCTGGTCTCTTCCCTGATCGCCTTGTTCATTGCTGTTCCCTTGAGCATCGCGACTGCGGTTTGTCTGACTGAACTTGCGCCACTCTGGATTCGACAGCCCCTGATTTCTCTGATCGAGATGTTGGCGGCAATCCCCAGCGTGATCCTTGGTTTGTGGGGGATTTTCGTGATGATTCCATGGTTGCGCGATTATCCGTTTCCATTGCTTAAACGGCTGTTTGGGTGGACGCCATTCTTCAGCGGACCGATCTACGGAACCAGCATGCTGGCCGGCGGAATCATTATTGCCATTATGATTCTGCCGATCATCACGTCGGTCTCGCGCGAGATTCTGCGCAGTGTTCCAGACTTGCAACGCGAGGCCGCCTACGCCGTGGGCGCGACACGCTGGGAGGTGACCCGGATTGCGGTACTGAGTTACGCAAAGAAAGGGTTGTTCGGCGCCGTTATTCTCGGCCTCGGGCGTGCACTTGGCGAAACGATGGCCGTCACGATGGTCATCGGCAATACGCCGCAGATCGCAGCGTCGCTTTTTAAGCCCGGCTATACACTTGCCAGCGTGATCGCCAATGAGTTCACCGAAGCCACTACTGACATTTATCTTGAGGCGCTGTTCGAGATCGGGCTGGTACTTTTTGGCGTGACGATTCTGGTGAACCTGATCGCGCAACTTCTTCTCAAAACCATGACAACGACATCGGCAACACGCGCAGTGCAATGACCATGCATTCCGGCCGAGCAGACAACCATCATTGGCGCAAGGTCAAGAACGCGCTGGCTTCGGCAGCCGCCTTTGTTTCTGCATTGCTCGTGATCGCACCCCTGAGTTTGGTTTTTTTTTATCTTCTCATCAACGGCGCGAGCTCAGTGAATTGGGATTTTTTCACGCATCTGCCGAAGCCGGTCGGTGAAGCTGGCGGAGGAATGGTGAACGCAATTGTTGGCTCGCTGGAGCTGCTCACACTCGCATCGATTATTGGAATTCCCGTTGGGGTGCTGGGCGGCGTTTATCTGGCGGAGTACGGGACAGCTCGCGTAAATTGGTTGCTGCGCTTTGTCGCTGACGTGCTTAACGGCGTGCCATCGATCACATGGGGGGTGGTCGTTTATGGGCTGGTTGTATTACGTTTCAAAGGTTTCTCCGCTTATGCAGGCGGCCTCGCGCTGGGCTTGATCATGATCCCGTTGATTCTGCGCACAACTGAGGAAGTGATTCTGCTGGTGCCAAACGGATATCGTGAGGCAGCCCTCGCGCTCGGGGTCGCTCGTTGGAAAACCATCGTGCATATCGTAATGAAGACTGCCTCCAAGGGGATTATCACTGGCATTCTGCTGGCACTTGCACGCGTGGGCGGCGAGACCGCGCCGTTGCTTTTCACTGCCTTTGGGAACCGGTTTTGGAACCACAATTTAAGTGAACCGATTGCCGCGCTCCCACTGCAGATTTTTACTTATGCCATCTCGCCCTACGACGATTGGCATCGCCAGGCCTGGGCCGGCGCCCTCGTGCTGGTCACCGGAATTTTTTGCGTTAATGTGATCGTGAGGATCCTGACTCGCGGGCGAACAGCATCGATCGCCTAGCTATTTTAACGAATGGTTAATTTAATTATGGCAAATCCGGATCCAACCGTTGTCGAGCGCGTGGAACGGCCGGCCGAGCCGTCACCCGCCGCCGGGCCTGCGCCACCTTTGACCTTCGAGGTGAAGAATCTTTCGATCTGGTACGGCGAGAAGCGCGCCATTAGTAATGTAACGCTCGACATTGCGTCCAAGGCTGTCACTGCGATCATTGGGCCCAGCGGTTGCGGAAAATCAACCTTTATTCGCTGCCTCAACCGGATGCACGAGCTGGTGCCGAAGACGCGTATCGAAGGAAGCGTGCTCCTTCAGGGCCAGGATCTCTATTCGAGCACCGTCGATCCCGCGATTGTTCGCCGCCGGGTCGGCATGGTCTTCCAGAAGTCGAACCCGTTTCCGACAATGTCGATTGGCGAGAATGTCGTTATTGGCTTGCGATTGAACGGAGTACGCAAACAAAAAATCCTTAATGAACGCTTGGAAAAATCGCTCCGCATGGCCGCGCTTTGGGATGAAGTAAAAGACGATTTGCACAAACCCGGGACAAGCCTTTCCGGCGGCCAGCAGCAAAGGCTTTGCATTGCGCGCGCGCTCGCAGTGCAACCGGAAGTGCTTCTGATGGATGAGCCCTGTTCGGCGCTTGATCCCATCGCCACAGCCAAGATCGAAGAATTGATCTACGAGCTCAAATCTCAATACACGATCGTGACGGTAACGCACAACATGCAACAGGCCGGACGCATTTCCGATTACACCGCCTTCTTTTATCTTGGAAAGCTGATCGAATTTGGGCCGACGACGAAGATTTTCACAAATCCAAGCGAACGGCAGACAGAGGACTACATTACTGGTCGGTTCGGTTGATGTTGTAGGGCAAACGCTTCGCTTTCCGGAGCGGGAGCAAAAGCAAGATTAAGAATAAGACAGGGAATCGATAATCTGATGGCGCCGCAAAGACATATACTTGGAACATTCGACGAAGCGCTGGCTTCATTGCGTAACAACGTCCTGATGATGGCGAGTTTGACCGAGCGCAGCCTGGAGCGGGCGATGAAGGGGTTGTTCGATCGCGATGACGATCTTTGCGCACATGCGATCGCCGATGATGAAGAGATCGATCAACTCGAGAAACAGATCGACAAGGACGGAATCGATATTCTGCTGCGCTTTCAACCGGTCGCGTCGGATCTGCGCCGTGTCGTTTCCGCGATGAAACTTTCATCGAATTTGGAGCGCATGGCCGATCAGGCGACTACGATCGCGAGACGGGCGCGGAAGTTAAATCAGCATCCGCCGTTAACCGAAGTCGAATTGGTCAGACCGATGTACGAGCACGCCATGTCGATGTTTAAGGACAGCGTGGACGCCTTCGTGCGCGAAGATGTCGAGCTTGGGCGTGCGGTCGTTCCTCGCGATCAAAGGCTGGACGATCTCAACCGCGCGACCAGCCGCAAATTAATCGAGCGCATGGCGCAGGACCCGGAGCAATTGCGAGGCTATTTAAATCTGATCTTCGTTGGCCGTTGCCTGGAACGCGTGGGCGATCACGCCACCAACATCGCCGAAGACGCGGTTTACGCGGCCGCCGCAGAAGACATCCGGCATCAAGCTTCCGTAGCCGCGAGATGACGCAGTGAGGAGCGGCATGGCCGCTCTTGCCTAATTTTCCAAGCGATGGTTGCTTGAATCCGCAGGCCGGTCGTTTTCCGGCCGCGCGGATTCAACGAGGAAAGTAAATGCCGACAGCCGCTGCCAAGACCAATGTTGCCGACGAACCAGCCGCCGGGATCGAGCTGCTGCGAAAGGATTTTCCCGCAGTAAAGCGTTTTTCCGATCCCGGAAATTTCATCAATCGCGAGCTAAGCTGGCTCGAGTTCAATCGTCGTGTTCTCGAGGAAGCACAGGACCCGATCCAGCCGCTTATCGAGCGCGTTAAGTTTCTTTCGATTTTCAGTTCTAACCTTGATGAGTTTTTCGAGATCCGGGTC
>JBIOVE010000146.1:0-5451 GCA_044867565.1 Candidatus Udaeobacter sp.
CGGCCTGCATGGTCGGCTCGGTCGTGGCGTCGCATGTTTTGCTTGCGATGGGTTTGTCGATGGAACGAGCCAGCTCGGCCGTTCGCTTTTCACTTGGTAAACAAACAACCGCAAAAGAAATCGCCGAAGCCACGAAAGCAATCGAGCAGATCGCGGAGCGACTGAGGAAAGTCGATAGCGCGTATGCGCTTACTTAGGCAACTCGAGTTTTCATTCCGGAACACAGAGATCGTGCCTGTGCCGTTGCCAGGCGGCTCGGCCGGCGAGTCCATCGATGTGGGGCAGGCGCTCCGCCTACCGAGTTCAAATTCGGCAACCGAAGCGGTTGCCCTGCAATTTCGCGGCCGCGACGTTAGTTTGGAGGTAAAGGCATGCGACCTTTTGCGGTCGCTGGGCGCAACCCGCCTTGCTCGTATTATTCGCGTAGAGTGGAACGCGCGTCTGAAAACCTGCGCTGGCCGGGCCGATTATCGGTCCAAATTAATCTTATTAAATCCCCAGCTTCTTTATCATCCGGGTGAGATCGATCGTACGCTGCGGCACGAACTGGCGCATTTGCTCGCGCAATTTCGGGCGGGTCGCCAGCGGATTTTGCCGCATGGCGTCGAGTGGCGGCAGGCTTGTCGCGATTTAGGAATCGGCGACGAGAAGCGCTGTCACAATCTTCCGTTCCCCGCCAGCGAACGTATCCGGCGGTATCTGTACAGATGTCCAATTTGTCAGCGTGATTTTCCTCGCGTTCGCCCGATCAAACATGCAGTCGCATGTTCGGCGTGTTGCCGCGCGCATAACGGTGGAGAATTCCATACGCGATTTCGGCTGCGACTCATCACGTCACCCATAGTCAGATAGCGATGCACCTCTGAAGCGTCCGTCGAATCCCTCAATAAGTCGGACGACTCAGAGATCCGTCCCCACCCGAATTTCGGCTCCGTCCGATCGCTTTTATTCGCTTTCTAGTGCACAATTTTGCCTGCCTGTCATGCGAGCGAAATCTCCCGGACCAGCGGAATTACTATTACTTCCTGCGAGTAACACAGAGAACATTGAGAGATTCCTCGACTCCGCTCGGAATGACAAAAAAGAAAGCTCACGCGAGACTCACCCTTCGCCGTCGCTTGCCGCACCATTACCTGCTTTTTCGCCGCGCAATTTTGCCTGAATGAAGATGTCGATGTCGCCATTCATTACTTCCTGGACGTTGCTCGTTTCCGCGCCGGTCCGGTGATCTTTCACCATTTGGTACGGTTGAAAAACGTAGGATCGAATTTGATTGCCCCACGCAATCTCGCCTTTTTCTCCATATTGCCGGTCGATCTCAGCGCGCTTTTTGTCCTCCTCAATTTCGTAGAGCTTCGCTTTCAACATTTTGAGCGCTAGCTCGCGATTGCGTCCCTGGCTGCGCTCCGCCTGGCAGGCGACGACAATCCCGCTCGGTCTGTGCACAATGCGCACGGCGGTTTCCACTTTGTTGACGTTCTGCCCCCCTTTGCCTCCGCTTCGGTATGTGTCGATCTCCAGATCGACCGGATTGATTTCAACAGGAGTGGTGTCGGCGATTTCAGGGACAACATCCACACTGGCGAACGACGTGTGGCGCCGTTTGTTTGCATCGAACGGTGAAATGCGCACGAGTCGATGCACGCCGCGCTCAGTTTGAAGATGGCCGTAAGCATATTCGCCGTTCACCAGCAACGTCACCGATTTTATCCCAACTTCTTCGCCCTGTTGGATGTCCACGGTTTGTGATTTGAAACCGCTGCGCTCGATCCAGCGCTGATACATCCGCAGCAGCATGTCGGCCCAATCGCACGACTCGGTCCCGCCCGCGCCGGAATGAATAGTGAGAAACGCATTCGCGCGATCGTTTTCGCCGGAAAGAAACTGGCGCAGCTCGAATTCCCCCAGCTTGTGAATCAAGCGGTCATGTTCGGTCGCGACTTCCTTCTCTGCGTGTGCCCGCGCAGTGGGATCGCTTTCTTCGGCGGCGAGCTCCCGCAATGCGCTAAAGTCCTCGATTTCGCGTTCTAACTCTCGAAATGGATTAACGAGCGAGCGTAATCGGGAGACTTCCTCGACATCCCCCTGGGCGCGCTCGCGATTCGACCAGAAATCGGGCGCGGCCATGCGCCCTTCAATGGCGGTTAGCTTCTTCTGGAGCTTTTCGACGTCAAAGAAACCTCCGCAAATCGCGCGCGCGAGATTTTAAATCCTCAGCATCGATACTTAGAAGCTCACTAGCCATGCAGCAAACATAAGACACGAGGGCCTATTTGTCATGTCGAGCGAAGTCGCCTGCGACGCCATAGCTTTATGCGACGGTCGAGAGACATCTCCTATTGTTTTCTTTGACAGTGAGAAATTCCTCGACTGCGCTCGGAATGACAATCAGACAAGTAGCGGGATTTACCGTTTCGCGGAATCGACGGCTTTTGGTTTCGTGGCGCGCGCCGGCTCAAGACGAAAAACTGTTTCCCCTTCCTTCATAAGATCGAGACGATCGCGAGCAATCGTTTCCAGGTAAGTTGCGTCGGTCTTGAGGAGATTGACCTCGCGAGTCTGACGCGAGAGCAGACTCTGTTGCTCGTTTACCTGTTGTTGGAGCGCGTCAATTTCGGCGCGGCTCTGCGTCAACTTTTTGTAAGGCGGAACGAACAAGCTCACGATCACGAGCCAGATCGCGAGGACAAGCAGAACGCGAAGAATTCGGTTAAGCCGCTGCCAGACTGTGGCTTCGCGACGCGCGCGAAAATCGGCGTAGGTCTGATCCACTCAGCGCATTGTACCGCCATACACGGCTTTGTCACCAAGTTCTTCTTCGATTCGCAGGAGCTGGTTGTACTTGGCGACCCGATCGCTGCGGCAAAGCGACCCGGTTTTGATCTGGCCGGCGTTAGTCGCGACCGCGATATCGGCGATGGTTGCGTCCTCGGTTTCGCCGGAGCGATGGCTGATCACCGTCGAGTAATTGTGTTTCTTTGCCAGGTCGATGGTGGCGAGGGTCTCAGTGAGCGTGCCGATCTGATTCACCTTGATCAGAATCGAATTCGCCACGTGCTCGGCAATTCCCCGGCGGAGAAATTCGACATTCGTGACGAAGACATCGTCGCCGACCAGTTGAATCTTCTCGCCAAGCCTTGCGGTCAGCTTTTTCCAGCCATCCCAATCATTTTCGGCGCAGCCGTCCTCGATCGAGATGATCGGAAAGCGCGCGCAAAGGTCCGCATAGTAATCGATTAACTCGTCGGCGGTTTTCTTTGAGCCATCCGATTTCTTGAAGACATAAACGTTGGCGTCCACGTCGTAGAACTCGGAAGCGGCCGGATCGAGCGCGATAAAAATCTGTTCGCCAAGCTTGTAGCCGGCCTTCTTCACACCGGTCGAAATCGCTTCCAAAGCGTCCTCGGCGGAATCAAGCTGGGGGGCGAAGCCGCCTTCGTCGCCGATCGCTGTGGAAAGATGCCGATCTTTCAATACCGATTTGAGCGCGTGAAAAACTTCCGCTCCATAACGCAGCGCTTCGGAAAAGGTGGGCGCGCCGCGTGGCACAATCATGAACTCCTGAAAATCGATCGGCGCGTCCGAATGCGCGCCGCCGTTCAAGATATTCATCATCGGCACCGGTAAAACTCTTGCCTCGGGTCCCCCAAGATAACGAAAGAGAGAAAGATTTTCCGCGGCTGACGCGGCATGCGCCACCGCCAGTGAAACGCCGAGCAGCGCATTTGCGCCCAGATTCTTTTTGTTCGACGTGCCGTCGAGTTCGATCAGTTTGTGATCGATTTTTCTTTGGTCGCGCGCATCCCAGCCTTTGAGGGTCGGCGCGATCTGATCGTTAGCATTGGCGACTGCTTTCTTAACGCCTTTGCCGCCGAACCGGCTTCTGTCGCCATCCCGCAATTCCCATGCTTCGTGCTCGCCGGTGCTGGCCCCGCTTGGAATCGCTGCCCGGCCTAGCGCGCCCCCTTCCAGACGCACATCGACTTCAATTGTCGGATTGCCTCGCGAATCCAGAATTTCGCGAGCAATAATGTTACGAATGGACGTTTTTGACATGTTTTGACATTCAAGAATATCGCGGCCCAAAAGGATCGTGCGTCGCAATCATGGGCATGTGCAGCACACTGTTCAACTAATCTTCATGATCGGCGAAAAGACGAGAGCTCCCGGGCTTCTTCCTTGCTACTGACATTCCTATTGGTAATTTCGGCCAGATTCGGATAACCTGACTCATGATTCGTTTGACGACGTTGAGCGCGATTGGGGTGATCGGGATCATCTTCGCAGCCCTCGGCACGGAGACCGGACCGCTCCCGGCTGATCAACTTGCAAAAGCGGTCAGAACCGATTCGATTAGCATCCCATCGCCGGGCGAACTCTTCGCGGCGCTCGAGAAGCCGGGCAAAACAAACTGGTCGAGCCAATACCGGGGCCCGATGTCGATGACCTACCGCAATCGCGCGCAAATTGCACTCAACCTCGGTGGCTTGATCGCCGATGGATTTGTTGCTGTCGAAGCGAAGGACAGCCAGCAGGTGAAAAATATCGGGTCAGACATTATCAAGCTCGCAAAAGCGCTTGGGGTAAGTGAGAACCTGCTGAGGCGCGGCAATAGTATCAACGAATTCGCTGAACACAGCGAATGGGACACGTTACAGGAAGAGCTGGAAGCGACGCAGAACGAAGTAAAATCCTCGATGCAATCACACAGTGACCAGGATTTGGTGATTCTCATGAGCCTCGGTGGCTGGATTCGCGGCACCCAGGTAGTCAGCGGGGCGATTATTCAAAACTACGACGAACGAAGCGCGAAAGTTCTGCGGCAGCCGGCGCTCGTCAGATTCATGCAGTCAAAAATCGAGGAAATCTCACCCGACCTTCGCGGCGAGCCCCTGGTCAAGGATGTGAGCGCACAGCTTCCCGGGATTGAGAAGCTCGTTTCTTTTCCGGCTGGCAAGGCGCCCAGTGTTGATGAAGTGCGGAAGGTTAATGAAGCGGTTGGGAAAGTGATGGAGAAAATAGAGAGCAAGACTATTGCGAAATGAAACGCCGCTTGCCGATTTTTCTATCGCTATCGATCCTTGTGCTGACTGCCGGCATCTCTGCGCTTGGCGAGACAGATGCTGAGGTCCAGGCGCGAAAAACCGCGCTCGATCTTGCTGGGGCTTTTACCAATGACGGCTTCAAAACCCGCGATGGCCATTGGTGCGGGACCGTCAAGCCGGACAATCACGCGCTTGTCGCGGTGAATCTTTACGCGGGAAACCAGTATTGGTTCTCCGCCGGCGCAACCGAACCGGCGAAAAAAATTGAGGTCAGCGTTTATGATGAGACTGGAGAGCGGGTCTCCACTGAAACCCTTAATGACGGGGAAAAAGCGGCAGCCGGCTTTTCGCCAACCAACAGCGGTCAGTATTTCGTTTCGGTCGATCTGATTGAAGGCCAGGAGGG
>JBIOVE010000147.1:0-6122 GCA_044867565.1 Candidatus Udaeobacter sp.
GTCGGCATTCAGCTCGATGGCGGTTTCGGTATCCTGAAGCACCTCGAAGGCGCGGTTGGTTTTCAGGATTTCATCGAACGTTTCCGCGCCGATGCCGTAGAGCGCTTTCATTGCGCGCAAAAGCTGCGTGCGCGGCACCAGCACCCATTCGACCGGTTTTTTCAAAAGCTGGGATGCGAGCTGGCGGCCAATCGAATTGAAAAGATCGTACGTCCCCAGCACCACCGAATTTTCCTTCACCTCGATAGGCAGGATGTGATGTTGAAAAACAAAACGGCTCGGTAAGATCGACAGTGTCGCGCGATCGATCTTCTTGGGAGCAATCGAGACAACTGGCACACGAAAGAAATTCCCGATCGCACCGAGGAAGCGCCTTTCGTCCACTTTCCCGGAATCCAGCACTTGGCCTACCCAGGAACCGCCGTTTGAGTTCACTGCCAGCTGTGCCGCTTCCTCGGTCGATGGCACACCGCTTTCGACCAGCAAATTAATCAACGATTGACTGGCAGTTGAGTTCATTTAGGGCGGGCGTGGCTGATTATCGACGACGCAGAGCCGAAGAAACCGAATGAAGCCGATTTGGGCTATTTCGCAAGGGCTTTCACGCACACCGCGTAATCTTTCGGCGAGAAGCGGTGGCGCCCTGCAGCCAGAAGACTGTCAGGGCAAATGCAACGCTCGCCGGACGGGATCGGTAAACGTGCCCGTGACGCGCATTGAATAATTCTTTTGCAGGCGCGCAAGTGCGTCGGATACCTCTGGAGAAAACACGCCGTCAATGGGGCCACAATAATAGCCGAGCCGGCTCAACGCCGTTTGCATCGAGCCTACGTAAGCCGGTTGCACAGTTAATTGTTCGGGCGCCTTGAAATAATAAACCCATCGCCACTTGTAACGTGGCGCAAAGTCAGTGGCATTTAGCTTCTTCCCCTGGTGGAGCAGACCCCATTCGTCCCGTTGAGCCAGCGGATCAACTTTACGAAACATATCGTCGAGAATGGAATATTCATCGGCTTGCGCAATGGTCGCGCCAAGGCCAAGAATGAGAGCGAGAGCTATCTGTTTCATAACAACTGAGTTCATCATAAATCTTTCGCAGCAGGGATATCTGGTGGTGGTAATTGTTTGCCCTCCCTTGGCTTGGGGCATTCTGGGCAATCATCCTGCTCTAGTTCGGGTCCAAAGTGCGTCCTGTCTTCCTGTTGTTGCCTGAGCCGATAAGCATCCAGTTTAGTGAGCGTGACCTGTGGGCGCATTAGAATGATCAGTTCCTGACGGCTACGAGTGTCCCTAGTGCTGCGGAAGAGAACACCGAGGTACGGGATGCGAGAAAGATAAGGGATACCGTTGTAATCCTTCCGCTTGCTGTCTTCGATCAAACCACCCAGAACGATGGTCGAGCCGTTTGCCGCGGAAACATTCGTGCGGATATAACGCGTCTGGATGGTTGGGATGTCGTTGCCGGAGATGCGTGTGACCTGGCCGCTCAGGGCGTCAATTTTCTGCAAGATATCGAGCGACACTTCCTTTTCCGAGTTGATCAGAGGGACAACCTCCAGCTGAAGTGCCACTTTTTTGAACTCAACGCTCGCGGCCACAGCGGCCGTGTTGGCCCCCACGTTTTGCACATTCGTCAGCGTGCTGACCGGAACTGGAATCTCCTGGCCCGACGCAATGATCGCCTTCTTATTGTTGCTTGTGAAGACCGTGGGTCGCGAAATGATTTTGAACTTACCCGTTGACTCAAGCAGGTGCACTATGCTTGCGAAAGCGTCCCCCGCTGCCACGTAAATATTCGTTCCTGCACCCACATTCCTGATGATTCGGCTGAAGTTGATCAGGTTGCTAGGATCGAGAATTTGGCCACCGGGTGAGCCAGTTGGGAGGGGAATGTTTGGATCGTTCGTGCCAAATACCTGGTTGTTTCGCGAGGTGCCGATAAATCTGTTGTTATACTTTGCGAAGTAATCGGCCCCGAATTCCTCGGTATTGCTGAGAGTCAACTGGCCAATGACGGTGCTGAGCGCAACTTGCGGCGCCTTCACATCCATTTCATCGAGAATCTTTTGCACTTTCACCACGACCTCGCGATTACCGAGTATGATGATCGTATTTGCCCGCTGATCGGCGATGAGCTTGGCATTGCCGATCGTGACCGCTTTGGGCACGGTGTCGACAGGCTGCGTGGAGAGTTCTTCAGAAATGTTCAGTGTGCTTCCAGTGGACCCGCCCGAGGTGCCCGTCGTGCCTGTCAGGTCCGCAAGACCACCCCTGCCATAGGCGGGGGTTGCAGGACTTGCAGTGCGCTGCGGTGCAGGGCTCGCACCTCCAGGCTCCCCAGTGGGCCCTGCGCCAGCTCCCTCTGTGCCCGGCTCTGTTAGCGCCTGGACGAGCACGGGTAATACGTCGCCGGCAGAAATGTATCGCAACGGCCGGGTCACCGGTTTTCCAAACTCAACATTGGCGTCAAATTCGCGGATTAATCTGCGAATAAATGGCATGTTGATCGGCCGCGTCACAACATGAATGCGGTTGGTACGAACGTCGGCGGTCAACTTGATTTTCCCCGCGATGACAGCCTCTTCCGATAGCCCAGCCAGCCCGCCCGCTTCGGTTCCCACCGGCACCGGTTGCGGCACGGACGGAGGCACTCTAACGCTGCGAATCCCCGGCTGGCTCGGCTGCTCGCCGCCCTTCTCGAAAATCTCTTTGAGCATGTCGGTGACTTTGGTCGCATCCGCGCGGTCGAGCTTGATGAACTCGCTTACAACTTCTGCCGGCGCCACGTCGACTTGTTCAATCACGCTGGCGAGCTGCCGAATGATATCCGCATTCTGTGTTACCAGGAGGCTCGACGATTTCGGAAGGGCCAGAATGTTTATCGTGCCTGAGCTTCCCTGCAAATACGCCATCAGCACTTGTTGAAGCTCCTGCGGGTCGGCGTACTGGAGCCTGAACAAGAAACTGATAACAGGATTGCCCACTGGAATGTCCGTCAGCTCAGACACAATCGGTACCGCTGCCTTGCGCGGATTTTGCCCGGCTCCGACCACTTCGACAATGCCGGGGCCTGCAGGAACCAAAGAGACCCCGTTCAGGGCCATGCTCATCTCGATGATTTTGATTGCCTCATCCCGAGATACATCTTTGGCGATGAAAATATTGACCTTGCCCTGCACGAAATTGTCCATCACGAGTTTCTTGCCGGTCAGCTGCTCGTAAAGGTGCAGCACATCGACAACATCACTGTTTGGGAATTGGAGCCGAACCGTCGCGGGCGCACCGGGAGGCGCAGTTGCCTCTGTTGCCGGCCGAGGGTTCGCTATCTGAACAACCGGCGGCGGCTCGGGACGTTCAGATGTGACCTGAGCTGAGACGGCCGTCGCGCTGGCAAGCACAAGCGTCGCGATGCAGAGGAGTCGATGCACAGTGTTCTTTGTATGGGCAACGATGCTAATAAATTTAGGATGACGGGTCAAACTATTTCGTGCAGTCGGTTCACTTTGATACTTCGCAAAATCTCGCCTTCGCGGGACTGGCGCATAGTGCTCGATCATACGTCGGCGGCCCCACACGGAAGTAATTCGTTAAAAGAGTTACAACGTTAAAACGGCTCTCCTTTTTGTAAGTTGTAACACTTTTAGCCTTTTAACCTCGTTAAAAGCTTCTCGTGGATGTTGTCAAACCCACCATTGCTGAAAACCACCACCACATCTTTCGCTCTGAGCATCGGAACGATTCGATTGACAATCTCATCGGCGTTCTCCTCGTAAAACGCGGGGTGGCCAGCTTTGGCAATCGCATCTACCACCGCCTCCGGATTCAATCGCTCCTCTTCCGGGATTTGCTCCAGTTTGGCGACTTGCGCCATCAAAACTCCATCGGCCAATTTTAGCGCGTCAGGAAGCTGCTGTTGAAAAACAGCACGCCGTGTCGTGTTCGAGCGTGGTTCGAAAACGGCCCAGAGCCGGTGGCCGCGATAACGATGACGAAGCGCTTGCAGCGTGTGAGCGATTGCCGTCGGATGATGGCCGAAATCGTCAATCACTTTCACACCGCGTGCTTCGCCGCGTAGTTCCTGCCGCCGCGCGATCCCGGAAAAACTCTTGAATGCATTGTCGATCTTCGTTTTAGGCACATCGTAAAATCGCGCCGCTATAGCTGCCATCGCCGCGTTGCGCACATTGAATTCGCCGATCAGCGGAATTTCGAAAATTTCCTCGCCAAGCTTGAACGTTGAGCCTTCGCCCGAGTAAGCCACGTCTCGAATTCGCTGGGCGCAGTTCTTCGAGAAGCCGACCTCAATCATCGGCGCGAGACAATCTTTTGCGACCTCCACGCAATTGGGATCGTCGCCATTCAGCAGCACCATTCCATTTTGGGGAACAATATTGAGCAAACGCCGGAAGCTGAGCTTGATTTCATCGAGGTTGTTGAAGATATCCGCGTGATCGAACTCGATGTTGTTTACGACAAGCAATTCCGGCAGGTAATGAATGAATTTCGAGCGCTTGTCGAAGAATGCAGAGTCGTATTCGTCGCCTTCGATCACGAAATATTTCGAATCGGTCAAACGCGCACCTTGCCCGAGATTTTTTGGAAGTCCGCCGATGAGATAACCGGGTTTGCGTCCGGCTTTTTCCATGATCCAGGCGAGGAGCGCTGTTGTCGTTGTTTTACCGTGCGTGCCGGTCACGACGAGATTGTGCCGGCCGCGCAGGAAGTAATTTTTCAACACCTCCGGTAACGAAAGATAAAGTAGTTTTCGCCTGAGCACCGCCTCCACTTCAGGGTTGCCGCGCTTCATGGCATTGCCGATCACTACCACATCCGCATCAGCCGGAATATTTTCGGCGCGATAGCCTTCCTTCAGCGCGATACCTTTCTTTTCGAGAAAGATCGACATCGGCGGATAAACATTTTCGTCCGAACCGGTGACTTTGAAGCCGCGCTCTTGCAGCGCCGCCGCCACCGAACCCATGGCCGTCCCGCAAATCCCCAGAAAATGAAAACTTCGCGGCGCTTCCTTCATCCGGATTCTTTACGTCGCCCCGATAGAAAAGGAAACCACGGATTACACGGATAGGGCTAGATCAGAACAAATTTGTGATCTGTGCGCCAACGAAGCCGCACTCCTCCGCACTGTTATACACCGGATTAATTGTTCCATCCCGCAGCGGCAGAATGCGACAAACTGCCTGCCTCCCTATCCGTTTTATCCGCGCGATCCGTGGTTCATTACTTCTTCTTGAACACCTCCACCGCGTCCCACGCTTCATCCGGCGGTTGTTTTTCGTATTCGAGCGCGCGATCCAGATACATTTTGGCCAGGAGATCATCCGGATAAAATTCGAGGAAACGCGAGAATAAGATTTTTGCCTCAGTAAAATCGCGTGCGCGAAATTTCTCTAATCCCTCTTCATAGGACTCGAGCCACTTCAGAAATTCTGGATCGACATCTTCATTTCGCGCACCAAGAAAAGTAAAAACGTCCACCGGCTTCGTTTTGCCTTTCACCTGCACGCGCGCGATGGAACGAAGATGAAATTCGTCCCGCACCAACTCGGCCACCGTCGCGCCAAGCAAAATGTCGACACCGTAAATTCGCGTAAGCCCTTCTAGCCGTGACGCCAGATTGACCGAGTCGCCAATCACGGTGGGATCCATCCTCTCGTGTGAACCAATATTGCCAACAATTACTTCGCCGTGATTGATGCCGATCCCCATCCCAAGCCCCATACGTCCTTCCCCGCGCCATTTTTCATTGAGCTGCCGCAGCTCATGCCGCATTCCCAAGGCGGCGCGTGCGCAATTTTTGGCATCCTGCGTAACGCCAAAGCTGCGCACGTTCCCCCACACGGCCATAATCGCGTCCCCGATGAACTTATCCAGTGTGCCGCCATTATTGAAAACAACTGAAGTCATACGGGTGAGATACTCGTTGAGCTGTGCAACCAAGGCTTCGGGATCGGCTTTTTCGGACAATGTGGTAAACCCGATCAGATCCGAGAACAGGATCGTCACCGGCACGCGCGCACCGCGGAGCGTGCTGTAGTAGCTATCCGGATTTTCCAGAACTTCCTTGACCAAGTTTTTCGAGACATAGCGTTCGAGCGTCCGCC
>JBIOVE010000148.1:0-7833 GCA_044867565.1 Candidatus Udaeobacter sp.
CTCGTTCGGCGGTGCTCCCGAGCAGGAAGCGGGCGAGCGCCCGCCGCCCGTGCGATCCGACCGCGATCAGAGAAGCGCGCGGAGAGAAATTTTGGGAACCGCAGCGCTGGGCCGATGCAATCGAGCATGTTCGATCCGGTTCACAGATTAGCGTCGTGCTTACTGGAGGGACCTCAAAGCCCGAACGGAAACATCTCCGTGAAATCCAAGGCAAATTGCGGCGACCGGTTATCGATCTTTCCGGAAAAACAGATTTGCTCACCTTGGCGGCGCTGATCGAGCAGGCGCGCCTTCTTGTCACGGTCGATTCCGCTCCAATGCACGTCGCGGCAGCAATGCGAACACCGCAAGTGATCCTTTTCGGACCAACAAATCCGTTTCACTGGCGACCGCGAGAGAGCCCAGCACTGATCTTGCAAGGAGAATCGGCCGCTCCATTAACGGAGTTTTCGCCCGACCAGCCATGTTTGCCAATGAGTCAAATCTCGACGGAAGCCGTGATCAGTGCTATGGATTTGCTGCTGTCGCCTCACGCGACGACGACGCAAACGTCATGAGCAAGGGAAAACGCACCAAAAAAAAGCAGTCATTCTGGCAAACCCTTCGGGCTGCCTCGAGCTCATATCGGCGGATCTATGGATACGTTAAGCCGTATAAGGTACGTTTCATACTGGGCCTGGCGTCGGGCTTTGCCTTTGGCGTGGTTACGTCGCTTTTTCCGCTGGCTGTCGCTCGGGTGACAAGCACCGTCTTCCACGGAGCTGCCCCCAACCCGATGGCGTTGCGATCAAATCTGCACGCGCTCGACGCCGGGCCTAAAGTCAATTCAATCGTCCTTATTTGTCTCGCCATTCCGGTCATCATGACTGTGCGCAGCCTCTGCTCGTATGGAAATACCTACTGCATGCAGTGGGTAAGCAACAAGGTCATCACCGATATTCGCACCGAGCTTTTTAACAAGATGGTTCGCCATTCGATGGATTTCTTTAACAAAATGCGCTCGGGCTTTTTGATGTCGTGTGTCACCAACAACACGCGTGTCATGCAAATGGCTCTGACCAGCGTCAGCAGCGATCTTTTTAAGCAGCCAGTCGCCGTTATTGGCGGCATCACCGTCCTTTTCCTGATGGATTGGAAATTCACCATAGTGGCTCTGATTCTTCTTCCGGCTTGTTTGCTGCCGATTCGCAGCTATGGACTCCGCGCGAAAAAGGCCGTGCGAAATGAGCAGGAAGGCATGAGTGAGATGGTCGTAACGATGCAGGAAACATTCGCTGGCATTCGGGTAGTCAAGTCGTTTGCGCGGGAGGCACACCAGGAGACGGAATTTAAGCGGGCCAACGAATCGCAATTCTCAAATATAATGCGCATCCAGAGGGCGACCGAAGCCGTCGGGCCGGTGGTTGAAACCATGGCAGCCGTTGGAGTGGGCATGGCGTTGCTTTATGTTTACGCTACGAACTTGAGCGCCGGCCGTTTTTTTGGCCTGATCTCGGGAATCTTCATTCTCTATGACCCGATCAAAACGCTCAGCAGAATCCACATCGTGATGCAGCGATCGATCGCCGCAACGGCCGGGATCTTCGAGATTCTTGACTCCGAACCGACTGTGCAGGACGCGCCAAATGCCACCGTGGTCACTTCTTCGCAAGGCCGGATTGACTTTGAGGCTGTCACATTTCGTTATGCAAATACTGCCACTGACGCGATCAGCAATTTGAACCTTCGAATCGAACGCGGAAAAACCTATGCGCTGGTCGGGGCGAGTGGCGCAGGCAAGAGCACGATTCTCTCGCTGATCCTGCGTCTGTACGATCCAACTTCCGGCACGGTAAAGATCGATGGCCGCGACTTACGCGCCCTCACCCAAAAATCGTTGCGTGAGCAAATCGGCCTTGTCACTCAAGAGACATTTTTGTTTCACGATACCATTTTCAGGAATATCCAGTTCGGACGACTCGATGCCACGCCTAAAGAAATTTATGAAGCGGCCCACACTGCGTCAGCGCATGATTTCATTATGGCGCAGCCCAAGGGCTATCAAACGGTGATTGGCGACAAGGGCTGCCTTCTCTCCGGTGGACAACAACAGCGGATCGCCATTGCGCGCGCCGTCCTGAAAAACGCGCCGATCCTTCTGCTCGACGAGGCCACGTCATCACTCGATTCCGAGTCCGAAATGCAAATTCAAAAGGCTCTCGAAAAACTCGCTGCCGGCCGCACCGTAATCGCAATTGCCCATCGGCTCTCTACGGTCTTATCCGCCGATCAAATTGTGGTGATGGATTCTGGGTGCATCAAGGAAATCGGCACACACTCCGAGCTGCTGGATAAATCCGGTTACTACCGCCGGCTCTACGACCACCAATTCAACCGCATTCAAGAAACAATAGTGTCCGAGCCGGGCATCCTTGTTGAGGAGCTTGTTTAATCGCCTGCCGCGAAGAGATTCGGCCGCTTCCATAATGTCGGCGGCAAGCTGCCGGCAACTGCGCACGGGCCGCCCACCCTCCCCCAGACAAAAACCAACGCTTTCCATTTCGGCCGCTCCAAACTACCCTCGTGTCAATGGCGTTTAACATCGACCTGCACACTCATTCCTTTTTTTCCGGGGACGGTATTTCCAGCCCGGAAGACTTGATCGCTGCTGCGCGCGCCAAAGGCCTGCATGGTATCGCGATCACCGATCACAATACGTGTGACGCCGTTAATTACCTGCTCGAGAAGGGCCTGATGCGGCTGGACGGAATGCCGGTCGCTGATTTCCTCGTTCTCCCGGGAGTCGAGGTGACTACCGCCGATGGTCATCTTCTCTGCATCGGCGCAGAGCTTCCGTATTTGAAAGGGAAACCGGCACGCGAGGTCTGCGAGATGATTCATGAACGCGGTGGGCTCGCCATTCCTCCACATCCCTACGATTTGTTTCGCGCCGGAATCCGTTTTTTCCACTCTGGAAACCCTCCCGGTTGATGCGATCGAGGTATTCAACGCCGCGACTACGTTGCGCCGCTACAATCGTTACGCTTTCAAGTACGCGCAGATTCGCGGTTTGCCCATGACCGCGGCCAGCGATGCACATCACGCCGCCGCCGTCGGCACCGCCTACACGATTGTGAACACTAACGATTTTTCCGTGAAAGCCATTCTCGCGCAGATCGTCAAAAGCAACGAACTCAATCAAAAGTATCTGACTCCCAGGGACAGTCTTCGCAAGACTTGGAACAACTGGCTGCGACTCCGGCGCCGAAAAAAAATCCCAGAATTGGCTGCAAAAGATCGCAGTAACGGACGCTGACCTTTCAACTCTCAACTTTGTTAGTGAAATGCCCGCTTACGTGATTGTTGAAATCGATATTCTCGATCCGGCAGGCTACGAGGAGTACAAAAAGCTCGCCAGCGCGACCGTGGAGAAGTACGGCGGCAAATACATCGTCCGCGGTGGCCGAGCTGAAGTCCTGGAAGGCGATTGGAAACCGAAGCGCATTGTCGTGCTTGAGTTCGAATCAATGCAGCGCGCAAGGGATTGGTTGTATTGCGAGGAGTACCGCGAACCGCGCAAGATGCGCCACCGCACCGCGAAAACAAACATGTTCGTGGTCGAAGGCATTTAGCCGGTGGTGCGAGACTCCGCTTGCACTGGTGAAGTCCAACGGAAGCCGACGAACAAAAACGGAGCGAGACAATCCAGAGCGTTCTTGACGCTCCAAGCCGCGTCCATAATCTCAAACGCGTGCACCGTTCGTCGCGGCGCATAAATCCAGCGTGAATATTTTAGCGGCCTTTTATCGCTCCTCGGTTGGGAAGAAAATGATCGTCGCCATCAGCGGCATCATTCTGATCCTTTTTGTCGTCGGACATCTACTCGGGAATCTGCAAATTTTCCTCGGACCAGACTGGATCAATGGTTACTCGCAACATCTACGCGATCTCGGCCCGCTGCTGTGGCTGATCCGCATTTTTTTACTCCTGACCGTCATCATTCACATTTATGTGACGATCCAACTGGCAATCGAAAATCGGCGCGCTCGACCCGAACCGTACATCGACAAACGATACGTAAAAGCGACGTTCGCCTCGCGTCATATGGTCATGAGCGGGCTTATAGTGCTCGCATTCATCGTTTATCAGCTTGCGCATTTCACAGTTCGTGTCACTGATCCACGGTTTGGCTTGCTCAAGGCTGATCCGCTGGGCCATTACGACGTTTATTCGATGATGGTTTACGGTTTCCAAAGTTATTTTGTATCGGGCTTTTACGTGCTTGGACTATTCTTGCTCGCCTTGCACTTGAGCCACGGCTCATCGAGCTTTTTTCAATCGCTCGGCTTGAATGACAAAAAGCTCACGCCGCGGCTCGCCTTTGGCAGTCGAATTTTTGCCTGGCTTCTTTTTGTCGGCTACACGTCGATCCCCGTCGCCGTCCTGCTTGGCTTGGTCAAACCGGCACAACAATTATGATCGGATCGCTGGACGCCAAAATTCCACACGGACCGCTCGACCAAAAATGGCGCAGCCACCGCGATCATTCGCGCTTGGTCAGTCCAAACAATCGGCGAAAGTTCGAGATCATCATTGTTGGAAGCGGTCTCGCTGGCGCATCGGCCGCAGCGACCCTGGGCGAACTGGGTTACTGCATAAAATGCTTTTGCTTCCAGGATTCGCCGCGCCGCGCACACTCGATTGCAGCGCAAGGCGGGATCAACGCTGCGAAAAATTACCAGAACGATGGCGATAGCGTTTACCGATTATTCTACGACACGATCAAGGGCGGCGATTTTCGTTCGCGCGAGGCGAACGTTTATCGTCTCGCCGAAGTCGCCAATCTGATTATCGATCAATGCGTCGAACAGGGTGTGCCGTTCGCCCGCGAATATGGTGGTTTGCTTGCTAACCGCTCGTTCGGCGGCGCGCAAGTTTCACGAACTTTTTACGCGCGCGGACAGACCGGTCAGCAGCTTTTGCTGGGTTGTTATCAGGCGCTTTGCCGTCAAATCGCCGCGGGCACAGTGCAGATGTTTCCGCATACGGAGATGCTTGACCTGGTGATCGTGGATGGACATGCCAAGGGAATCATCACGCGCAGCTTGCGCTCAGGAAAGATCGACAAGCATTCGGGCGACGCCGTCGTGCTCGCAACCGGCGGCTACGGAAATGTTTTCTATCTTTCGACAAACGCACGCGGCTGCAATGTCACGGCCACCTATCGCGCATACAAAAAAGGCGCGCTCTTTGCGAATCCCTCCTTCACGCAGATTCATCCAACGTGCATCCCGGTTAGTGGCGAGCATCAATCGAAGTTGACTCTCATGTCCGAGTCGCTGCGAAACGATGGACGCGTCTGGGTTCCAAAGCGCAAAGAAGATTCCGCTAAACCACCAGGCGAAATCTCCGAAGCCGACCGCGATTATTATCTCGAGCGAAAATATCCGAGCTATGGCAATCTTGCTCCACGCGATATTTCATCGCGTGCAGCCAAGGAAGTTTGCGATGAAGGACGCGGCGTCGGCCCCGGCGGGCGCGGTGTTTATCTCGATTTTGCCGATGCGATCAAGCGGCTTGGCGAAGACACAATTCGTGAACGCTACGGCAATTTGTTCGAGGTTTACGAAAAGATCACCGGCGAAAATGCCTACAAAGTGCCGATGCGGATTTATCCGGCGGTCCACTACACGATGGGCGGGCTGTGGGTTGATTACAATTTGATGAGCAACATGCCCGGCCTGTTCGTGATCGGCGAAGCGAACTTTTCCGATCACGGCGCCAACCGGCTCGGTGCCAGCGCCCTCATGCAAGGTTTAGCCGACGGCTATTTCATTTTACCCTACACATTGCCGAATTATCTCGCCGGTCAGTTGGGCAGGCGACCCTCCCCCGATACTCCGGAATTTCAGGAAGCGGAGCGCGAGGTGCGCGCGCGAATCAACAAAATGCTCGATGTTGATGGAAAGCGTTCACTCGATTCCATCCATCGCGAGCTTGGCCTTCTTCTCTGGGATAAATGTGGAATGGCGCGCCACGCGAAGGGGCTGCGCAAAGCGCTCCAAAAAATCCCCGAACTGCGAGAAAAATTCTGGCGCGAGGTTTGCGTGCCCGGTGATGGAGAAGATTTCAATCAATCACTTGAGCGCGCCGGACGGGTCGCAGATTTCCTCGAGTTTGCCGAGTTGATGTGCAGGGATGCGCTGGCGCGCGATGAATCTTGTGGCGGGCATTTTCGCGAAGAACACCAAACTCCCGAAGGGGAAGCGTTGCGTGATGACGAAAACCACGCCGCGGTCTTCGCGTGGGAATTTCAAGGCGATCAGCAACTCGGGTCGCCGAAATTGCATCGCGAACCGCTTCATTTTGAAACCGTCCACTTAACGCAGCGAAGCTATAAATGAACAACTTCCATGGTAGGGCGCGACCGCCGGGCGCGCCGACTAATTCCACAGACGGCTCGGGGATCCGTCCCTACCTCTGGTCATTCCGAGCGGAGTCGAGGAATCTCTCGCTGTTTCAACCATGAACTTTCTGTTGAGAGTCTGGCGCCAACCGAACGCGAAAGCGTTCGGCAAACTCGTCGATTACGAAACGCGTGATATTTCGCCGAACACCTCGTTTCTCGAAATGCTCGACCTTCTAAACGAGAATTTGCTCGGACGCGGCGAGGAGCCAATCGCATTCGATTCCGATTGCCGCGAGGGCATTTGCGGCACTTGCGCACTCACTATCAATGGAGAAACACACGGACCCGATCATCCCGGCGCGGTCTGTGAGCTTTATATGAGAAAGTTTCGCGACGGCGCGACAATCGTTGTCGAGCCCTTTCGCGTAGGATCGTTTCCGTTAGTTAAAGACCTGGTAGTCGACCGAAGCGCACTGGATCGGATTGTGCAGGCAGGCGGATTCATCTCCGCCCGCGCCGGTTCTGCGCCGGAGGCGAACTCCATCCCGATTCCCAAGCATGATTCCGATCTGGCGATGGAAGCTGCGGCGTGCATCGGGTGTGGTGCGTGCGCAGCCGCTTGCCCAAACGGATCGGCCATGCTCTTTACGGCCGCGAAAGTCTCACATTTATCGCTGTTGCCGCAGGGCAATCCCGAACGCGTCACGCGCGTTCTAAAAATGGTGCGAGTGATGGATGCGGAAGGCTTTGGCAATTGCACCAACACTTACGAATGTGAAGCCGTGTGTCCCGCTGAGATCAGCGCCAGTTTTATTGCGAAACTCAATCGCGAATATGCACGCGCCAGCCTTCGTCGCGGCGCGGGCGAATAATTCACGCCGCGCGGCGGCCCGATCTGGTAGCGCATGCGTCTCGCGTGCTGGTTTCGGCGTCGCGCCGAAACAATCTTTTGTTAAGATTCATTCACAACGGCCGATGAAGACTCACAGGAAAAGGTCGCGATCAGCGAGGACGCGCTCGCCAGCACGCGAGACGCATGCGCTACCCAATCGTTTTGCAGGCGCGGGTCCAAAGTTCGGGATCGAGCTCGGATTTCGTTCGTTTGGCGAGAACATCGGCATCTGAATTCGGACGCAAAACCGCAAACATGGTGGAACCGGAACCGGACATCAACGCAGCGCCCACCTCTGGTTGGTTTAACAACCACATTTTGAGATGCGCGAGAAAGACAAACTTGTCGAAAACAGGACGTTCAAGATCATTCACAAAAGTTTGACCGGCGAATTCCTGGGGTGCGTAAGAGACACTGGGAATTTCTGCCGAATCACCCCAACGAGAGTACGCCCATGCGGTTGGCACAACGAAGCTTGGTTTTAAGAGCAAGATAGATAATTGTGCCGGCAACTGCATCGGCGTGACTAGCTCCCCTCTCCCACGACAGATCG
>JBIOVE010000149.1:0-5150 GCA_044867565.1 Candidatus Udaeobacter sp.
CCGGAGATAATCAAATGGCAGAAGAAAATAAATCAGAACAGAAAGCGCCGGCTGGAGCGGACGCTCGCGACAAGCTGGAGAGTAGTAAACAACATGCGCGCAGGGCAGCTGAAGACTTGAAATCAGCGGCAGGCGCGATCGCTGGAGAATATCGCGGCAAGGCAGAGCAGGCTTGGGGCGACGCCCGCGACAAAGCAGAACACGCATGGGGGGATGCGAGAAATCGCGCCCGCACGTTCCATGAAGACGCGGAGCAATATGTACGCGAAAATCCCACGAAGGCGATATTTACCGCGCTCGGAATCGGGTTTGTTCTGGGTTTGATCTTCCGGCGTTAACTCCGAAGCTTTCGGAGATGATTAGCGAGAGCTCTCGGTCCCGCAATCCTGCGGGGCATGCCGGTTTGCTCGAAAACCTGCTCGCGCTCACGAGTGCGCTGGCAGAGTTTTTTGAAAGCCGCGTTGCCCTCGTCGCCCAGGAATCGAAAGCGGCGCTCGCGCAATTGCTGGTGCTCGCGAGTTGTTTGATTCTGGCGCTGATTCTTTTCGCATTTGGCTACGGCTTCCTTGTCGCAAGCGTCGTTGCCGGCCTGGCGCAAGTTGCCCGGATTTCGTGGTTATGGATAGCGCTGGCGGCTGCCGGACTGCATTTCGTAATTGCACTGATCTTGCTTTTGGTCGCGCGCAGTCGCATGACCAAGCCGCTCTTCCGCGCTACGGCATCTGAATTAAAGAAAGATCGCGAATGGCTGAAAAACCTGGACGAAACAAACCAATCGACGAACTGAGGGCGGAGATTGCCCGTTCACGCGAGCGTGTGGGACGCGACTTGCGCGGTCTGCACTATGAATTGGATTTTCCGGCGAAGATCCGCCGATCATTTCGAGAACAAACGGTTTCCTGGCTTACAGCCGCAGCCGCCGTCGGAGCAATCATCGCGTTTGCGCCGATGCGGAAGAAAAAAATTTACATAGATGCAAAGAGCGGCCAAAAAACGAAGAAGAAGCTTCTCGAAACCGGTTTTGCCCTGGGTGCGCTGAAAATCGTGGCAAGCTTGGTTCGGCCGGTGATTGTCGAGCTTGTCAAAAATCGACTGATCGGTTTTGCGGGACAATCGCGCCGCAAAACATAAGTCCCATGCGTCTAATGTGTCCTATCGGACGGCTTGTTTTAGCATTTACGCGCGCGCCCAGTCACATAATCATTCTCAAAACCGTGCCATGATCGCAACGGCCCCGGATATTCCAGTCAGATCCCATCCGCTCAGACACGTGGATGAATATCTCGAGATTGGGCAAAAAGCCGGCGCATCCGATGTGCATCTGGCCGTCAACGCGCTGCCGAGGTGGCGGTTGCATGGAACCTTGCAGCCGATCTGGCCCGACGCACCCGCGCTAACAGCCGAGGATACGGCAACACTGGCCGAAGGTTTTGTTCCCGATGTGTATAAAACTGAACTCAATACGCGCGGGGATTCCGATTTTGCATATGCGAACAAGTTCGCTCGGTATCGTACCAGTGTGGTTCGGCAGCGGCTCGGGACCGAAATTGTTTTCCGCGTGATCAATACGCATGTCCGAACGATGGATGACCTCGGCTTGCCCGAAAATCTCAAGCTACTTACCCGTTATCAGAACGGCCTGATTTTAGCGACAGGTTCGGTAGGCACCGGTAAGTCGACTACGCTAGCGGCGATGGTCCAGCAAATAAACATGGAGCGGCGAGATCACATCATCACCCTGGAGGACCCGATCGAGTACATCATCGAGTCGAAAAACTGCCACGTTTCGCAGCGCGAAGTTTTCACGCATACCGACTCTTTCGCTGCGGCGCTGCGCGCTTCGCTCCGGGAAGATCCGGACGTGATCATGGTTGGCGAGATGCGCGACTTGGAGACGATTTCGCTAGCCATCACCGCATCCGAAACCGGACATCTTGTTTTGGCAACGCTACACACCAGCAATGCTTCACGTACTCTTGATCGACTACTCGATGTGTTTCCGGCGGATCAGCAGGAACAAATCCGCGTGATGGTGAGCGAATCATTGCGCGGTGTCATTAGTCACCAGCTGATCCCGAGAGTTGATGGCACCGGCCGTGTGCTGGCGCTGGAAATTCTTACGAATACGCCGGCTGTGGCCAATGTCATTCGCGAAGCAAAAACATACATGTTGCCCGGCATTATTCAGACCGGTAAGAAGCAAGGCATGCGCCTGATGGATGATGCGCTGATCGATCTTTATGACCGCAGCTTGATCAGCGCGGAAGAAGCCTACGCGCGCGCCGACCAGAAGCAGATGATGCGACTGCATCTTAAAATGTGATCTCCGACTTCTTAGTTCTTACTTCTTATTTATCGCTTCTCAGATGGCCTACCTCGATCGATTTCTAAATGTGATTGTCAAGCACGGCGGGTCCGATCTGCACATCGGAGAAGGGCAGCCGCCAAAAATGCGCATGCACGGGGATATCATGCCCATCCGCGCAGATCCGGTGACGCACGAGGAGGCCGCCCAGATGATGAGCGAAGTTTGCGGGCCGCATAACTGGGAAATTTTCGAGCAGCGCGGCGATCTCGATTTTGCTTACGAAATGGACGAGGCCTCTCGTTTTCGCAGTAATTATTTCAAACAGTCTAATGGTTACGGCGCGGTTTTTCGTCTGATTCCCACAAGGATTTCGACGCTGGAGGAGCTGGGGATTCCGGTGGTTGTAAAAGAATTTGCCCACTTGCGCGGAGGCCTTGTCCTCGTCACTGGCCCAACTGGTTCTGGCAAAACGACGACCCAGGCCGCGCTGATCGACTATATCAATCAAAACTTTTCCAAGCACGTCGTGACAATTGAAGAACCGATCGAATTCGTGCACGACAACAAGCGAAGCACAATCACGCAACGGGAAGTCCCGGGGAACTCCACTTCGTTTGCCGCTGGGCTTAAGGCCGCACTACGCCAGGACACCGACATCGTGCTTGTGGGAGAGATGCGCGACCTCGAGACCGTCTCGCTCGCGCTCACCGCGGCCGAGACCGGTCTTCTCGTATTCGGCACGCTGCATACAAACAACGCGCGCAAGACGGTCGATCGTATGGTGGACGTTTTCCCGGCCGACCGGCAACCGCAGGCGCGCGCCATGCTCGCGAACTCGCTCCGCGGCGTAGTTGCGCAATTGCTCTTGAAAAGAGTGGACCGGCCGGGCCGAATCGCGGTGAACGAAATTCTGTTCGCAAATGCGGCAGTCGCCGCCATCATTCGCGAGGGCGCCACGCAAAAGCTCCAGGACGTGATCGTTTCCGGAAGGGCGCAGGGAATGCAATTTATGGACGACGCCATCTGGGCGTTGCTCGAAAAAGGGATTGTCTCTCCGCATGAAGCCTTCATGAAAGCGATCGATAAAAACCGCTTTAAACCATTTCTTTCCGCGGAGGAGGAAGCGCTCGCCAACGCCGCCGGCGCAGCTCCGGACGACGAGAAACGCGCGCCCGGCGATTTTGTGAAATTGGTCGGTGCTCGCGTGGCGAAACGCGCGGTAAGATAGACTCAAGGCAAGCAACGCTGCCCTGCTAGAAAATTAGTCGCGGCCCTGAGCGAAACGCAAACCGCGAGCTAAACGGGGCAGAGAAGTCGAGAGATCTGGCAATCTCTTTGATGATCAGCTTTCGCTCGAATCACTCACCAGCACTGCGGCGCCCTTGAGTTCGCCAGCGCGAAATCCATCAAGCGCGGTGTTGGCTTCTTCAAGCGGGAAGGTTTCGATTTCGGTACGCACCGGAACGCGTGGGGCGATCTCAAGAAATTCTTCGCCGTCACTCCGGGTCAGGTTCGCCACCGAACAAATCGTGCGTTCGCCCCAAAGATCGGCATAGGGAAACGATGGGATATCGCTCATGTGAATCCCGCCACAGACTACAATGCCGCC
The DNA here is from genome assembly GCA_044867565.1 of Candidatus Udaeobacter sp. Classification (GTDB taxonomy): domain Bacteria; phylum Verrucomicrobiota; class Verrucomicrobiia; order Chthoniobacterales; family UBA10450; genus Udaeobacter. The sequence goes on from JBIOVE010000149.1 coordinate 3,918, forward strand.
TTTGGCGAGTGCGTGCAGCGCTGCAGGTACGAGGGGGCCGACCGAGGCGAAGATAATCGCAGCATCGAGTTTCTCCGGCGGCATCTCGTCGGAACCGCCCGCCCACTTTGCCCCTAGCGCTTTCGCGCTTTGCTGTGTTTCCGTGTCGCCCGGTCGTGTAAACACGAAAAGGTCGCGTCCTTCATAAAGGGCAATCTGCGCGATCAGATGCGCGGCATTGCCAAAGCCATACATGCCAAGCCTGTGTGCATCTCCGGTTTTGCGATAGGAACGATAACCGATCAGCCCGGCACAAAGCAGCGGCGCAACTTCGACGTCATCATAACGGTCAGGCAAATGAAAACAGAATCGAGCATCGGCAACTGTAAACTCGGCATAGCCGCCATCGATGGTGTAACCGGTGAAACGCGCACGATCACACAGATTTTCCCGGTTCGATCGACAATAAACGCATTCGCCATCGGTCCAACCAAGCCACGGAACGCCGACGCGATCTCCGATCGCGAATGACGAAGGAATTTCCGGGCCCACCTCTTCGACGTACCCAACAATTTGGTGACCTGGTATAAGCGGGAGTTTTGGATCCGGCAGTTCGCCATCGATCACGTGAAGATCGGTCCTGCACACCGCGCACGTTGCGATTCGCACAAGCAGTTGGCCCTTGGCAGGTCTTGGTTTCTCCATGTCGCGCAGTTGAAGTGGCTGCCGCGGCTTATCCAGAACCATCGCGCGCATGGTTAACTAATATCTCTACTCCTGCTTTTGCTCATGCTCTTTCGGACCATGTCAGAGGCCGAGTTAGAGCAAGAATTACAAAAATCAGCGCACACCCGCGGGCGCGGGGCGCATTTCTCCTCTCGCGGGCTCGCCCTCGTGATGTGTATGCACGCGGCGGAGGAATGGTACCTTGTCGAGCACGTGCTCCTGAAACCATTCGAGCCAGAGATAGATGACTGGTGTGACAAACAGCGTTACCAACTGGGAAAAAATCAGACCGCCCACAATCACCAGTCCGAGTGGACGGCGCGATGCAGCGTCCTGGCCGAACCCAAGCGCAATCGGCACGGCCCCCATGAGCGCGGCAAGCGTGGTCATCATAATGGGGCGAAACCGTTCCATACTGGCTTCGTGGATGGCCGAGCGGAGATCCCAGCCTTCGTCGATTCGTTGCAAGGCAAAATCGACAACCATGATCCCGTTCTTCTTCACAATCCCTAACAACAGGAAAAGGCC
>JBIOVE010000150.1:0-5021 GCA_044867565.1 Candidatus Udaeobacter sp.
TGAGCGGTCCTGAATTGACCGAATTGCTGAAAAGTCTGGTGCAACTCAATCCCGAGCAAGCTGTGGTGATCCGCGGAGATGAGGCCGGCGCTTACAAGAACATCATTGGTGTCCTGAACGTTTGCACTGAAGCGGGGATTACCAACGTGGCTTTCGCGACAGCAAAATGAAAACAGCGCGAAGCGCAATCGGTCCCCTGGGACCGGCAATACTGTTTTTGATGGCTGCGGTAGCCCTCGCTCAATCGCCGCCCGAAGTGCGCAGGGCGCGGCCAGTGGATGAGCCGCCGGTCGCGCGCGCGCTTCCCGTGGAAGAAGCAACTCCAATCATGCGGCCTCCTCCGCCGGAAGACTTCTCCGGACCGCCAGCGGCAGAAAGCGACGCGCCCGATCGCCGCCAGCTCGATTACGCGAACGCGCTTTTCACTCGCAAACTTTACGATCTGGCGATTCCGGAATATCAAAAATATCTCGACGATTATCCCGGGAACTCCGGCCGGGCGAATGCTTATTTTTCGCTGGGCGAATGCCATCGAAATCTTAATCGCGCGTCGAGCGCTCGCACAAACTTCCAGAAGGTGCTGAGCGACTATGGCAATAGCGAATTTGCCGGCCCCGCCGCATATGCTCTCGCGGAGATGGCCTTCAAGGAGAAGGATTATGCCGCGGCCCTCCCTCTCTTTCATCGTTCCGCTGCGAAATCAAAGGAATCCGCCGTGGCCCTGTCCGCGCGTTATTTCGAAGCGCGTTGCCTCGAGATTCTCGGCCGCAAAGAGGAAGCCTCCGATATATATCTGGAGGTTGCCGAGGCTGGGAACCCGAATCCCTATCGTGAGGATTCACGATGGACAGCAGCATCCATTCTAATTGGACGGGGAAGAAAAATCGATGCGCTCAAGCAATACGAAACTCTTTCGAACGAAACGCAGAAGCCGGCTTTAAAAGCCGAGTCGGCCGTGCGCGGTGGCGTGATCGCGCTCGATCTCGTGCAGGCTGATAAAGGCAAGATTGACAAGGCAATGGTCGAACGGGCCACAGCATTATTGCAAAGGGGCCGTAATCTGCCTGAAGCCGGAAAATTCCGGGCGATCGCGCAAGTCGGATTGCGCCGCTTGCAATATCAGACCGGCCAATACGCGCGGTTGGTCGCCGAGTACAAGAAAGAACAGGAGAACCTTCCGGAGGCGGCTCGAGCCGAGGTGTTGTTGCTTGCAGCAAACAGCGAGCGGCAACTCGGTCACGCAAAGGAAGCTGATGAACTTTATCGCCGGATTATTGCGAACTATCCGGATCGAGAGGAAGCAAAGGACGCGGCCTATCAACGTCTGATCAACGTGTACAACTCCGATCCATCGGCGTTGCTCACGGAAGTGGAGGCATTCCTCGCAACGAATCCCACGAGCGAACGCGCCGACCAGGCGAAGCTCTTAAAGGCCGAAGCGCTCTACAAACAACAGAATTACACCGAGGCAGCGTCAGTCTACGGAGAGCTGCGCGCTTCTCAGCTTTCTTCAAAGCTGCGCGCCGAATCGGCCTACAAACTTGGCCTGTGTTACGCGCAGACAAAAAACACTCCCAACATTATCGAAGCCTTTACGTATTACGTGCAGACATTTCCAGATAACCCGCAAGCGCCAGCGGCTTTGGCTCAGCGCGCCCTGGCTTACGAGCAGGATAAAAACTACGATGCCGCGCTTTCCGATCTTAACGCGATCCTCACTAAATATCCCGACGCGCACGAGCGAGAAGCAGCGTTGCAACTGAAGGCTTTGATCCTCGGGCAACAGGAAAATACGAAAAGCATGGTCGAAACCTTTCGCCAGCTCCTGAAAGAATACCCTAAGAGTTCTGTCGCAGCGCAGGCGCAATACTACATCGGCAAGGCCGCGTTTGAGGCGAAGGATTACAAAACGGCGATGACCGCGCTCAATGCCGCGCGGCAACTGAATAAGGAACAGTATTACAATCTCGCCTCGCTTCGGCTGATTTTGTGCCAGTTCTATTTGAAAAATCGGCCCGTTCTTACCAAAGAGGTGAACGATTTCATGGCCAATAGCCCGAACGTGAATGTGCCGCCCGAAGTTCTCGAGTGGCTCGGAATCGAATATTACAATGAGAAAAATTACGAACCCGCCGCAAGATATTTGAGCGCGCTCGGAAAGATCGACAATCGCGGCAACGTCAAACCCGACTTTTTATTTTATCTGGGAGACGCGGCCACAAAGTTGAAAAACCTGCCTCAAGCCGAAGATGCGTTCGGCAAGTATTTGCAGGTCGCTAACGACCCGGCCGGAAAGGCGAAAGTGCTGCTCGCACTCGGCTCGGTCAAGATCGGTGCTCACAAACCAGACGACGCGCAGAAGATTGCGGAAGAGATCATGGCGCTGCAACCGGAGGGTCGCGTGAATGCCGAAGCACGCTTGCTGGCAGGTGAAGTTCAACTTGAGCGCGGAAATTTCAATGACGCCGGCAAGGCATTTATGGGCGTCGCTTTGCTCTACGATGATCCGGCCGTTACTCCTCGCGCGTTGGACAAAGCGGCATCGGCCTTTCAACGCGCAGGCAAAACCGACGAAGCAGATCGGCTCGTCCGGGAGCTGCGCGAAAGATATCCGAATTACGCCGGCGGCTAAATCCGCTTCCTCTCACCGCGCCTCTTCGGCCCTTATGAGACACATGAGTCCATATGTGACCCATTGGTGGCTGCAATGACAAAAAGGCAGTTGCCAGTTTATGGCTGGTTTGATTGGATCGAAGGATGGCTAAGCTTCGTCCACTCCTCGCAGAATTTATCGGCACGTTCGCGCTGATCTTTGTCGGCATCGGCGCGATCAAAACTGCCGGGAGCGATGTTCTCGCCGTTGCGCTCGCCCACGGCCTAACGATTGCAGCGTTTGTCTCGGCTACCATGCACATATCGGGAGGCCAGTTAAATCCGGCAGTGACCCTTGGCCTGGTTTGTGGGGGTCATATGACATGGACCAACGCATTCCGTTTCTGGATCGCGCAATTGCTCGGCGGAATCTCGGCTGCTTTGATCTGCCTCGGTCTGTTCGGGCGCGATGTCGTCATCACCGGCACCCCGCAGCTCGCCATCAATCTTACGCCAGCGCAGGGGATTTTAGTGGAAGGAATTCTCACGTTCTTTCTCGTGTTTGTGGTTTATGGCACAGCCGTCGATGAGCGAGGGCCACGGCGCATCGCGGGCCTCGTCATTGGAGCGACAATTACGCTCGATATCCTGTTTGGGGGACCGCTTACTGGCGCTGCCATGAATCCCGCACGTGTGTTCGGTCCGGCCGTCGCGGCAAATTTTTGGCACGATAACTATGTTTATTGGATCGGTCCGTTTGTCGGCGGGGCACTGGGCGGCTTTATTTATCGCCTTTTGATCGAACGAAAGGTTGTGGCGGGAACATAAGGCTACAACCCTATCTTCCAAGGGTTTCGATTGGCAAGGGTGCGAGAAATTCTTTTGCGTCATCGATTTCTAAAACCGGACGCGCCAAATGCGCGACGAGAAGACTTGCATCCGGCGCAGCGGCAATCCCGGCTTGCGCGCTAATTTCGCATTTCGCTAATTGCTCGATTACGCGCGAGACCTTCGCGGTCAAATCGCGATTGTCGGTAAATTGAATGGTGCAGATGCCGGGTGCGGTGGCTTCCACAAACGGACTGAGCGTAAACGCGCAGTAGAGCAGGATTTCCTGCATCGATTTTTCCTGCGCGCGCCCGCGCGCTTTGATCGTGATCTGCAAATAGCGCGCCAGGGCCTGACTTGGCGTCATTCCTTTACGAATCCCAGCTCGTTCCGCAGCCTCGTTCAGTTGAATGATAAGCGGTTTTTTGTCCTGTTCCTCAATCAACGCCACTGGTTTTGCGCGCAGTTCTGGCTGATGACGCATTGCTGCCTGCAAATAGAAATTCGGCAAGTAAATCGTCGCAAACATCAACTCGCTCCTGCCATTGCGGTGTCCTGCCGGTGAAGGTGCGATCGCTGCACATGAATTCGCAGCCGTGAAATCGCAGTCGCTTCTTCAAAAGTTTCCAGCGTCCATGAATTTTCGAGAACAATTTTCAATTGCGCACTGCTGACCATCCCTTGCCTTGTCAGGACCAGACATGCGGTGGGAGCAGATTCCACCAGTCGTTGCAAACGATACCAGCTTGTCTGTGGAATTTTGCGCAATTCTTCCGGTGGATTCAGCACAAGATCGACAATCACGAGCGGGAAATTCCCATCGCGCAAAAGCAGATCCGCGGCTTTGATCGCTTCGAGAGCTTTAGTGCAACGGACCCAAAGAAGATGACGCAAACATGCGTTACTCACTGGCTGGGGATCAAAGGAATCCTGCCCATCAATCAGCGCAACTGGCCGGGGCACAGACATCTCGTCTGTGGGGCAGGCAGGCGTCTCGCCTGCCGAATCGTCCTGCAGAAGCGCATGAATCAACGATGTGCTGCCCGCGCTGATTTGCGGGCTGATCAATTCGGTGATCGCGCCTTTGGGCAATCCGCCGCCAATCGCTTGATCGAGGAAAGCTAAACCGGTGATTAAACGCGTTTCTCCCGGCGTGGGCGCGTGCGGAAAACGCTCCGCCAATAGATTCCGAAGATCGACAACGGAGCGAACTGGGAAGCCGCGACGTGGACGGGCAGACCGAGGGGGGGAAGAACCGGGAGGTGAATCATCAGCCTTGCCACTTGCCGCCATTGAAGGAAAGATGACATGGCGATCTATATGTTCAAGAGAACATTAACCACTAAAATCTCCGCGTATCGATTCCGGGTGCGCTATTCTCTGGGTCACGCTCGTCTCGCAACAACTTTTGACGTACGACCTCTGCCCTGGCTTCTGCTTGCGCCGTAGCCTCGGCAAGTCGGCTGATCTCTGCCGCTTCAACGCTTCAACGATTAGTGTTTCAGTGTTTCTTCCGCCGCTCCTGCTTTCGCACCAGCGAGACCATCACACCCTGGATCTTTAACTCACGCGCCGGGATCAGGTCCGGATACCGCGGATTT
>JBIOVE010000151.1:0-31504 GCA_044867565.1 Candidatus Udaeobacter sp.
CGATGGACTGTCCATCAGGCGGTTTGACTTCGAACTCGAGCAGCGGCGTCGGCCCGTTCGCATTTAAAATGTGTGGCTGAGCAACGTACCAGAGTCCGAACCCCGCGGATGCCATGACAAGGATCGCCAGGCAAACGGTAATCAATCCAATGAAGAGCCAAATAGCTCTTACTCCGCGCCAATAGAGGGTGAGAAGAATCGACGTTGGCGCAACAACGAGGGCAACGATCAGCGCGATGCCGACGGCGAAATAACCGGCACCGCCTTCCATTGGCGAAACATGAAGCGCAGCTGCCAGGACTGAACCCAAGGCGAGGCCAAGCCCAAGACCAACTGCGCCGCCAACGACACCCACAAGGATACCGTAGAGAACTGCGCTGACTGGAAGTTTTTTTATCGCTGCATGCAATTGAATGATCAAAGTGGATTTCCCGGTGCACTGCCGTGGAGAAGATCGATTCTTTCGTGCGTTTCGGAGCGTTTCTACTTCAATCGCGAAGCCTTTTGCAACCGATCTCTTCGCTGCGATCTAGTAATCGGGCCTGGGGAGCACAGGCTGCCTGCCCGTAGTTCGCTCGAACAGCTTTGCGTCATTTCCAGTGTTTGCGTTCGCCAAATGCATTCGGCCAGTGGCCGAATGCGACCGGCTGGGAGCCTGTGCTCCCTAGAAACAGAACCGAGCGCGAGGAGGCAACTTCGAGCTTGATTTCCATCGGTCAGACGAAGCAGGATCGTCGCCATGAAAATACAACCCTCTCTCCGAATCCTTTTCGCAGGCGTTTTGATAGCGCTCGTGAGTGCTTGCGCAACCACTTCCTCGTCAGGTCCAGCCGCGTTGGCCGGTACATGGACAAACTCGCTCGGCACCGTCTGGACGGTCAAGGCCGACGGTACATTTGACGTCGTCGGCACCAAGCCTAAGCGCCACATCTGGGGCAATTACACAGTCGCCGGCGATACGATCACAATTCAGGAGACAGGCGGCGAAACTGCAAAAGGCTGCAAAGGCCCCGGCGTTTACAAATTTAGCCGACCGAACGAAAACATGCTGACCTTTGCGTTGGTGAGTGACACCTGCAAAGAGCGCGAGAAAAACGTCCTGCTCACTTGGAATCGGAAATAGGTAGGGCGGTTCACTGGACCGCCCCGGGGGCGATTGACTCCGAAAGCTTTCGCAGTTGAGGTCAACCGCCTCTACCTCGACGCTTCCAGCGATCAGGCGCGATCTTTCAACTGCGTCTGTCCGCCGCTGCGCGCGCAATGGACGCAGCAGAAGATTTTGCCTCCCTGCTCCACGCCGTGACCAACGATCCGGCAATGGCAGTGCGGGCAAACCGGCGCCAGCGCGTGAATAGCGCACTCGAAGCTATCAAAGGTGTGGTGCTTGTCGCCAACGATCACTTCAAACGCCTTGTCATATTCATTTTCGCAAACTTCGCATGTAGCCATGGTAAAACTACTTCGTGCGTCGCAGCCGGTTCGGCGGTGTCTCGATTTTTCTGCGCAAGCAAAAGCACCAATGACCGCGGGGTTCCATGACTTCGAGCCAGCTTCTGCAAAGTAGAGATCGTCCCGGGAAGTGATAAGTTGCAGTGGAGTTGCCAATGAAAATACCAAAACAGCTCATCGATTGCTTGAATGAAAATAAAGTCCGCTACGAAATTCTGCATCATCCGGAGGCGGTGACCGCGCAAAGGATCGCTCAGGCCGAGCACGTGAAGGGCCGGCACCATGCGAAAGTTGTCATGGTCAAATCCGGAGAACAGCACTTGATGACGGTGCTTCCCGCTGACCACCAGATCGACCTTGAAAAGATCGGGAACGCGATCGGCAAGACCGCATCGCTCGACCGTGAAGAGGAATTCAAGTCGCTATTCCCCGACTGCGCGATTGGAGCGATGCCGCCGTTTGGCAATCTCTATGGTCTGCCTACTTACGTGGACAAGCGTCTGGCGCAGGAAGAGTATATTGTTTTCGAAGCGGGCACGCACACCGACGCCATCAAATTGAGCTATCGCGATTACGAGAAAATCGTGAAGCCACGTGTGGAAGACATCGCGATTAAGCTTCAGCCGATGAAAGGAGCCTGAGATTGCGCATCCCCCTACGGCGCGTCGAGATCCGGGTCAGGATCGCGCTGACAGGATTGGGTCTCTGGCTGGTTTGCTCGGCGGCGCCGAACGTTTACGCGGCGGAAAAGGTTTCTTTCATCAAAATTGATGGAGCGATTGGTCCGGCGACAGCGAGTTACATTTCGCGAAGTATCGATGAAACGCGGACGCAGAATGCGCAATGTCTGATCATTCAACTTAACACGCCGGGCGGCTTGCTCGATTCGACGCAGACGATTGTGCAAAGCTTTTTGGGCTCCCCTGTGCCGGTGGTGGTTTATGTCGCTCCGACAGGCGCGACCGCAACCAGCGCCGGCTGTTTCATTACCATCGCGGCGAGTGTGGCCGCAATGGCACCGGCCACAACCATTGGCGCGGCTCATCCGGTCTCGATAGGCGGTTTCCCGAGCGGCGGAGAAGAAAAGATCGATGATACAATGAAGCAGAAGCTGGAAAATTTTTCCGTGAGCTACATGGAGGCGATCGCGGGCAAACGCCAGCGCAATGTCGAGTGGGCGAAATCTGCTGTAAAGGAAAGTGCATCGATCAGCGCGGAGAAAGCGCTTGAGTTAAAAGTCATCGATCTGATCGCGCCCGATCTGTCGGCACTACTAAAACAATTGAACGGACGCATGGTGGAGGGCAAGACGCTCAAGACTGCGGACGCCGCAGTCGCCGAGATCAAGATGTCGCCATCGGAGCGCGTATTCCAAAAGCTCTGGCGGCCGGAGGTCATGTTCGTTCTGATGCTCATCGCGATCTATGGAATCATCGGCGAATTGACTTCGCCCGGCGCGATTCTTCCCGGCGTTGTAGGCGCGATTGCGTTAATCCTGGCGCTCTATCTGGCGGCTATCCTGCCGGTCAACGTGGCGGGACTTGCCTTGATCGCGCTCGCACTCATGCTTTTCATCTTTGATGTCTATACGCCCACACACGGTGTGCTGACGGTGGGTGGAGTCATTTCGTTCCTACTCGGTTCGCTTATGCTCTTCGACCGCGGCGATCCGCTCTTTCGTTTATCGCTTAGCTACATTATTCCGGCCACGTTGATCACCGCGGCGTTCTTTATTTTCGTTATTGGAAAAGGCCTGCGCGCGCAGCTCCTGCCAGTGAAAGTGGGAGCGGAAACGCTGCTTGGGAAAACGGTCACCGCATCGACTCCGATCGATTCGCGCGGCGGCTGGATTTTCGTCGAAGGCGAGTATTGGAACGCGGTTAGCGACACGCCCATCGAAAAAGGCGAACTTGCCGAGATTGCAGCGGTGCAGGGATTAACTGTAAAACTAAAAACCAAAGGAAAATAAAGCCATGCCATTAATTGAAGCACTGCCAAAGTTAGTTAGTTGGGCCATACCGCTCATCATTCTTGCCATCATCATTCTGCCGCAGGCGATCCGCATCCTGCGCGAATACGAGCGCGGCGTCATTTTCCGTCTCGGAAAATTACTCGGCGCGAAAGGGCCGGGGTTGATTTTCCTTATCCCGATCGTCGATCGGATGGTGCGAATGGATTTACGTGTCGTGACGATCGACGTGCCACGGCAGGAAGTGATGACGCGCGACAACGTGCCTGTGAGCGTTGATGCAGTGCTCTATTTTCGCGTAGTCGATCCGCAGGCCGCGGTAGTGAAAGTGGAGAATTTTCTCAAAGCAAGTTCGCTCATCGCCCAGACCACCTTGCGCAGCGTGCTTGGTCAGGCGGAGCTCGACGAATTGCTGGCGCACCGCGAAAAGATAAATCAGACGCTACAGGAGATTATTGATCGGCAGACTGACCCGTGGGGAATCAAGGTCACGGCGGTTGAAGTCAAAGATGTTGCGCTGCCTGACACGATGAAACGCGCGATGGCCAAGCAGGCCGAAGCCGAGCGCGAACGTCGCGCCAAAGTCGTCAATGCTGAAGGTGAATTTCAAGCCGCGGAGAAAATGGTGCAGGCCGCCGCGATGATGAGTAAAGAACCGATTGCGCTGCAACTGCGTTTCCTGCAGACCATGCGCGAAATTTCGAGCGAGCATAATACAACGACGTTTCTGCCTGTGCCGATTGATTTGTTCGCGCCATTTAAGAAGAGCGGCCCACCCACGTCATAGGACGAAGAAACGTTCAACGCCCAACATCCAATTGGCAGAAGTCGACCGATCAAAGTCCCACGAGCGGCTGATTGCTTTTCTCGAATCCCCTCAATCATATCCCCACAGCCCGGCGGAAGTGCGGGTGATTCAAACCCACATCTCGTGGGTCTTTGTCGCGGCGCCATATGTCTTCAAGATCAAAAAGCCCGTGAATCTCGGCTTTGTCGATTTCAGCACGCTGAAAAAGCGCCGCCATTTTTGCCAGCGCGAGATTGAGCTGAACCGGCGGCTTGCTCCAGAAATCTATTTGGGAGTGGTTCCGATTTACAAAACGACCTCCGGGTTTTCCTTCTACGCGGAGGGCGCAATCGCCGATTACAGCGTGAAGATGCGAGAACTGCCGCACGGCTGGTTCTTGAACGAATTGCTCGCGAAGGGGCTGGTAGGCGAAAAAGAAATCAATCGAGTAATCGCGTGCCTGCATCGTTTTTACGAATCGGAAACTCCGAGCCCGGAGATCGAACAATGGGGAACGCCAGAGAAACTGAAGATCAGCACGGACGAAAATTTCGCGCAGGTTGAACGATTCGTGCGCCGCACGATTTCGCCGGCTGCTTTCGAAACGATTCGCCACTTCACGAACCACTTCTACGCCGCGAATGAAAAATTATTTGGCGATCGGATTCAGCAACATCGGATTCTCGATTGCCACGGCGATCTGCACCTCGATCACATCCACCTCACTCCAGAAGCAACGACCATCTTCGACTGCATCGAGTTCAACGATCGGTTCCGCTTCATCGACATTGCAAATGATCTCGCGTTTTTGGCAATGGATTTCGATTTTGAAGGCCGAAGCGACTTAGGGAACCTGCTTCTTCGAAACGCCGCGTGCGAATTTCAAGACGCCGGAATGCTGAAGCTCGCGGATTTCTACAAGTGTTACCGCGCCTTCGTGCGCGGAAAGGTGCAAAGCATCCAAGGGATCTCGATGAAGACAACGACTCCTGAGGAGCACGCAGAACAGGCGACGCGCTATTTCCGTCTCGCTTTGCAATATGCGGTCAGCGGCTCGGATCCGCTGGTGCTGGTCGTGATGGGCCGGGTCGGCACCGGCAAAACGACTGTCGCCAGGCAATTGGGGAGCGAATTGAACTGGCCCGTTTTTTCCTCCGACCAAATTCGCAAAACGCTCGCCAGTGTCCCGCTAACGAAGCGAACCGCGCCAGAGCTTCACAACAAAGTTTATTCAGAGCAAATGACCGGGCAAACTTACCGAAAACTTTTAGAACAAGGACTTGCCGCGCTTGAAGTGCACGGCGGCGTTGTCCTCGACGCCACGTTTTCGAACCGGGCAAACCGCGAATCTTTGCGCGAACGATGCGCGAAAGCCGACGTTCGTTTGCAGGTGATGGAACTTGAAACCGCTCCCGACAAAATCGAGAGCAGGCTGAGGGGTCGTGAGCAAAGCGTCACTGAGATTTCGGACGCTCGCCTCGAAGACCTTGAAAAATTGAGTGCTGCTTATGAGCCACCGTCAGAGTGCGCGCCGGACTTGCTGAAAGTCTCAGCAAACAATGCCGTCAACGATGCCATGAAAGCTGTCTTGCTTCAGTTGGCTGAAAAGCAAGGAGGGGCGGTTTAGAAACCGCCGTTCCTTGTCACGACCTTGGCAATTTGCTGGCGAAAAAGTTTGGCGCCGCCAGAGGCAGGGTGACGAATGTAATGTGCATCCGCATCCAGCTTCTCAAGCTGCGAGGCAGCGACGTTGCCGAGAGCCACAACTTGGTTGCATGGAAACAGGTCGAGGAAAGCCTTGAGCACCAGGATTCCGGCGGACCGTTCGGCCATGTTCGGCGTGCGGTTGCTCAGCATGCCGGCGCGCGGATCGAATGAATGCCACGGGAATGCATTCCACAGGACAAATTGCTCTGGGGAGAGCCCAAGTCGCAGCAAAGTGCTCCAAACAATCGTTGCTGTGGGTTCGGAAAAACCATCTGGACACTTCTGAGGTTTGCTTGTGCGGCGCGCACTGATGCCCGAAAACAATTCGTGCGGTTCAATCCGGACTTCTTTCTTTTCTCCGAGCACGATGCGCTCGGAAGTCATGGGAATTCCGCTGAAATGGCCACCGCGGTACCCAAGGGCTTCGCCAATTACTGCGAGTCGCGCGTTCTTGAGACGCTTGTGAAGGTAGGCGCGCAAATGTTTTCTCCGGATACCGGGCGCATTTCGACCGATGTCGTTTTCCTTATCAACTTGCCACCAGGGATTGAACACGGCACCGGATGGCGATTTTCTCAACAGCCGCACGAACTTTTCGACTGACTGCGTGGACATAAACTTCAGTAAGCTCCAAATCCCAAGCTCCAATCTCCAGTCTTGAAGGCGGCGACTCAGCGCTTTCGCTCGGCCTTCGCTACGATCTTCTTGGTTTCAACAAAGCGGTCCGGATTGATCGAGATGGAGTCGATGCCGGACTCAACGAGAAATGCAGCAAACTCCGGGTAGTTGCTTGGCGCTTCGCCGCAGATGCCAACTTTGCAATCTGCTTTGTGCGCGCGGCGAATGACATCGCGAACAACGCTTTTTACCGCTTCGTTTCGCTCGTCGAACAGTTCGGCCAACGCGGCGGAATCGCGATCGACCCCGAGCACGAACTGCGTGAGATCGTTGCTGCCGATGGAAAAGCCGTTGAAGCGCTCGGCGAATTTCTCGGCGAGCACCGCATTCGACGGTATCTCGCACATCATGTAAATCTCCAGCTCGCCGCGGCCGCGCACCAGACCGTTTTCGGCAAGCGCGCGCAGGACCCTATCGGCCTCGTCGAGCGTCCGGCAGAACGGCACCATCACGATCACGTTTTTTAGGCCGATCTCATTGCGCACGCGTTTGATCGCCTCGCACTCGAGCCGGAAGGCGTCGCGGTATTTCTCGTGGTAATAGCGCGATGCGCCGCGCAGGCCGAGCATCGGATTGTGCTCGTGTTCCTCGAATTGTTCGCCGCCGATGAGCGCGGCATATTCGTTCGTCTTGAAATCGCTCAGGCGCACAACCACCGGATCCGGGTGTCGCGCGGCAGCGATGCGGGCGATGCCTTGTGCCAGCTTGTCGATGAAATAATCGCGCTTGTCTTTGTAACAGCGCGTGAGTTTCTCAATGCGCGCATGCGCGTCGCGGTCCTTCAGCTCATCAAGGTGTGCCAATGCCATCGGATGAATCTGAATGCGATTGGCGATGATGAATTCGATGCGAGCCAGACCGATGCCGTCGCACGGCAACTTCCACCAGCGAAAAGCGCCAGCCGGGCTGGCGATGTTGAGCATGATCGGCGTGCGCGTTTCTGGCAGTTTTTTAAGGCTCACTTTCTCCTCGGCAAAATCGAGCAACCCATCGTAAGCAAAACCCTCATCGCCCTCGGCGCACGAGAGCGTTATCTCCTGGCCGTTGCGCAAAACTTTTGTCGCCTCGCCCGTGCCGACAATCGCCGGAATGCCAAGTTCGCGACTGACGATCGCCGCGTGACAGGTGCGCCCGCCCAAGTCCGTGATGATGCCTTTGGCTTTCTTGAAGATCGGGCCCCAGTCGGGATCGGTCATTTCGGTCACGAGAATGCTGCCCTCCTTGAACTTGCCGAGATCGCGCGCGCTTTGGATGCGACACACCTTCGCCGCGGCGATGGCTTCCCCGATGCTGAGACCAGAGAGGAGCCGCTTGCCTTTTCCTTTCAGCCGATAAGTCGTGAGTGAGCCGGCCTCTTTCAATGCCTGCACAGTTTCGGGTCGTGCCTGCAGGATGAAAATCTCACCGGTGTCACCGTCCTTCGCCCATTCGATGTCCATCGGTTTGCGATGATGCTTCTCGATCGCGCACGCCCATTTCGCCAGACGCAAAATTTCGTCGTCGCCAAGCACGAATGACTCCCGCTCTTTCTTGGTGGTGTTGACCGTTCGCGTCATGCGGCCGCCGCTCCGCGCGTAAACGACCTTGCGTTTCTTGTTGCCGAGCAATTTTTCCAGGATCGGCTGCGTCTTTTTCTTGCCGAGCAATGGCTTGAAAATCATGTATTCGTCGGGATTCGCTGCGCCTTTGACGACCACTTCGCCCAAACCCCACGCAGCGCTGATCCGCACGACGTTCGGAAAACCACTTTCGGTATCGATCGAAAACATCACGCCGGCGCCGGCCTTGTCTGCACGCACCATCTTTTGCACCCCGGCCGAGAGCGCAATTTTGAGGTGATCGAAGTTTCTTTCCTCTCGGTAACTGATCGCGCGATCGGTGAAAAGTGACGCGTAACATTTGCGGCAGGCATCGATGACCGCGTCCTCGCCGGAGATGTTAAGATAGGTTTCCTGTTGGCCGGCGAAACTTGCCTCAGGCAGATCCTCGGCAGTCGCGCTGCTGCGGACTGCGACATCGACCGCCCGTTTTTTGTAGCGCTTGCAAAGTCCGCGATACCCTTCCCGAATCTGCTTCTCCACTTGCTCGGGAAATTTGCCTTTCAAAAAAAGCGTGCGCAGTGCTTTGCCCGCCGCGGCCAGTGATTTCGAACCTTTCTTTAGCCGCTCAATCTCCGCACGGATTTTCTTGTCGATCTTGTTTTCGCGCACGAAAAGCCGGAAGGCGTCGGCGGTGGTAGCGAAACCATCCGGCACATGCACGCCTTTGCGTTTGAGCGCGCGAATCATCTCGCCAAGCGCGGCGTTCTTGCCTCCAACTCGGTTTGTGTCTTTGGATGAGACCTGATCGAAGCCGAGCACAAACTTCTTCGCCGCCATATACCTATTATTCGTGCCGGAGCCGCATAATCGCCGCTTAACGGTGAATCGATCTGTCCGAGGGCGATGTTAAATTAGGCGACGAAGCCGCATCTTTTTTAGCAACGCGTAAGGGACTGCGCGTTCCGCCCGCTGCGCAAAGCACATATCGCACACAACCGGATGGAGCTTTTGCTGCGATAGCCGGGCATGAGCATTCGGCTCAAGCGCGTTTATGAGAAGCCAGCTAGAGCCGATGGCCGACGCGTGCTGGTTGATCGCATTTGGCCGCGCGGGCTGAAGAGAGAAGAAGCGCGCGTCGATGACTGGCTCAAGGAAATCGCGCCTAGCGCCGGGCTGCGAAAATGGTTCGGTCATGATCCGGCCCGATGGGAGGAATTCAAAAGGCGATATACCGCTCAGCTGGATGATCAGCGTGAGCGCGTGGAAGAGATCGCGCAGGAAGCCAGAAAACGGACTATCACATTGCTCTTTGGCGCGAAAGATACCGTGCACAATAACGCCGTCGCGCTGAAAGAGCACATCGAACGGTTTTGCTAAATCAGCTGATGCCAGAGTTGCCTGATGTCGAGACGTTCAAGCGATATTTCGACGCCACATCGCTGCATCAACGCATCAACGATGTCGATGTTCTAAACGCCTATTTGCTGAAAGGCATCTCCAGACACGAGCTTGCGCGCGGGCTGAAAGGGCGGCGCTTCGAATCGACTCGGCGTCATGGCAAGCATTTGTTTGTGCGTGCCAGCAATGACACGTGGCTGCGGTTGCACTTTGGGATGACTGGTTTTCTGCGTTACTTCAAAGGGGAAGAAAAAGCGCCGCTGCACACACGCGTGTTATTCGTTTTCGCAAAAGATTACCGCCTCGCCTTCGACGATCAGCGGAAGTTTGGCGAGGTCGGACTGATTAAGGATGTCGATGAGTTTTTGAAAAAGCGGGCGCTCGGCCCGGACGCGCTCGGGCTCGATCTCTCGGAATTCAAGAACACGATCGGCAAACATCGCGCTGCCGTGAAATCGATCCTGATGAACCAGCAGCTGATCGCAGGGATCGGGAACATTTACGCCGATGAAATGCTTTTTCATGCGCGCATTCATCCGGCGACGCAAACTGTGCGCTTGGGCGACAAGATATTGGCGCGGTTGTTCCGCGCGATGCGACATGTGCTGGGGAAAGCGATTGAGTATCAAGCCGATGTGGACCGGATGCCGACGTCGTGGCTGCTGCCACACCGCCACAAGCGCGGCAAATGCCCGCGGTGCGGACGCCAATTGAAATCCTCTAAGATTGGCGGGCGCACTGCGTGGTTTTGCTCGCACTGTCAGACGCGCGCATCGTGATCGCGGCGGTATGAATTTGGAGTGAAGCGACATGTCGCCTCGTTTTAAAGTGCGGACATGTCCGCGCACTCCAAAACTATGCCGCGGCGGCGGTGAGCCGCTTCGCTTCGCCGCGTTCGTACTCGTAGAGGTACCCAATGAATTGCCGGCGGTGCGCCTGTTCCTCCGCAGTGATTTCTAGAATGAGATCCTGCGTCACCAGGTCGACTGGATCACACATTTTGATAATTTTTTTGTATTGATCGATCGCCTCTTCTTCGGCGTGGATCACGCCGCGAATCACCGCGATGACGTCTGTGCTATCGCCCGGAGGCTGCAGATAGCGCTGCCCGCGCCCGAGATCGAGCGAGCCCGGAACGCGGCCTTCAAGCACCTTGATCCGGTTGCCCACTTTTCGCGCGTGACCGAGCTCCTCTTCAATGTCGCGCACGAGCGCCTTCTTGCTTTCCTCGGCGCGCACGCCATCGAGATCAATCGAGTTGGCCAGATAATTTTCCACCGTTTCCAGTTCCATCGCGTACGATTTTTTCAGTTCAATGATGATGTCGTGATTGGTTGCCATGGTTGTTTGTCCTCCTGTAAAGAAATCGTTGCCGGCCGTCCGAGCGGTTCTTTTCGCTCATGCAAAACTAACCACCTCTTGAAGAGATTACTCCGTGCGCAGCGGACCGGTTCTGACCAGTGTTCTGTCTAATCGGGGGTCTTCGCAGCCTGTGTGTCCTTTTCTTCAGATTGCTTATGTAACCGCTGGAATTCCTTCTCGAGCTTCTTCAGCTCTTCGTCGGACAGATCTTCAAGATCGACAAGCTTATTACGCGCGCCTTTAAGGGCCCGGATCAACTCGTCCAGTTTCAACTGAATGGCTTTTCCGTCGCGGTTCTGTGTGTTTTGAATAACAAAGACCATCAGGAAAGTGACGATTGTCGTGCCAGTATTAATAATGAGCTGCCAGGTATCGGAATAATGAAACTTCGGTCCCGTTGCAGCCCAGACGGCAATCACAAGGATCGCAAAAGCGAAGGCCCATGCCGTTCCCAACACATGCGAGCATCGGCGCGCGAAGAGACGGAAGGCGTCGCGCACGACGCCAAACAAACCTCGCTCTTGTTCGTGCACATTTCGATCTCCGATATCAGTGCCGTTCACAACTGTACCTTTACGTTCGCGCGGCCTCTGGCAATTGCGCGCATGATGCTGCGGCCAAAAGCAATATTGTCCCCAGGCAAGATCCCACGGAGACAGCCAGCTCACGTTTCGCATTGTCTCGGATTCTGAGTTCCATTGAGGTTTCGAAGCTGACAACCGCACCGCACGCGTCTCGCAAATGCGCGCTGCGAATTAAAATGATGCGACCTGGGAAAAACTTGATTGAGATCGACGGCTCGTTCGGCGAGGGCGGCGGCCAGATTTTGCGCACGTCGCTTGCGTTGTCGCTTCTCACAGGCCAGGCGTTTCGTATCCGAAACATTCGCGCTGCACGCAAGAAGCCTGGCTTGCTCCGCCAGCATCTCACCGCGGTCAATGCCGCCGCGGAAATTGGGCACGCGAAAGTGGAAGGCGCATCGCTCGCATCGCGCAAGCTAGTGTTCAGCCCAGCCAGCGTCGTTGCGGGTAGCTATCAATTCTCCGTCGGCAGCGCTGGTAGCGCGACGCTGGTGCTCCAGACGGTTCTGCCAGCGCTCACCGTTGTCTTGGGACCATCCGCGCTCGGCCTCGAAGGCGGCACGCACAACCCGCACGCGCCGCCATTTGATTTTTTGCAAAGAACTTTCCTGCCGGTGTTAAACCGGATGGGGCCGATGATCGCGGCGACTTTGGAACGCCCTGGGTTCTATCCCGCCGGCGGCGGAAAATTCACGGTCACGATCAAACCGGCCCCACAACTTTCGCCGATCCAACTGCTGGAACGCGGAGAAATCCAGCGCTGCCGCGCTACCGCGATCGTCGCTGGGCTTCCTACGCAGATCGCCGAGCGCGAGTTGAACGTGGTGCACGAAAAACTGGCCTGGCCGGATGATGCACTGCGCGCCGAAGTTTTTCCCAACGGTCCTGGCAACATATTGATGCTCGAAATTCAAAGCGAGCACATCACCGAAATCTTCACAGGGTTCGGAGAACGCGGTGTCCGTGCCGAGACAGTCGCAAAGGGCACAGTCGCTTCAGCGCAGGCTTACCTTGATGCCGGTGCGCCGGTCGGCAAGCTCCTCGCGGACCAGCTCATCCTACCATTCGCCCTCGCTGGCGGCGGTTCATTTAAGACGCTCCCGCTATCCCGGCACGCGCAAACCAACATCGAGGTGGTGAAAATGTTTCTCGATGTTGATGTGCGGATCGCGCCGGAAGGCAAGCGTGTCTGTATTGTTGAAGTATTGCGGCGCGGCTGAGGATACGGCTATCCCTCGGGCGCATGCCGAATAGTCGGATTGAGGTTCGATGAAGTGGAAGCAAAAAGTTCTGCTCACTGGGCGTCCCGGCTGCGGCAAGACGACGCTGATCAAGCGGCTTGTCAATGAGCTCCAGGCGCGCGCCGGTGGTTTCTACACCGAGGAAATGCGAGAGCGCGGCGCGCGGGTAGGTTTCAAGCTCGTTACCCTTGAAGGGGCCGAGGCGGTGTTCGCGCACGTGGATTTCAAAACGCCCGAGCGCGTCGGAAAATACCGGCTCGATCTTTCCGCGGTCGAAAAGATCGGCGTCGAAGCGGTGCGTGAAGCGGCGCGCAGGAAATGGCTGGTCGTCATCGACGAAATCGGCCCGATGGAAATCCGCTCTGCGGTTTTTCGCGAAGCGGTAAACGAGGCGCTCGACAGTCCCGAAGCATTCGGGATGCTCGCGACGATTGTCGCGCGATCCCTGCCGTTTACCGACGCGATCAAGGCGCGGTCCGACGTCACGGTAATCGAAGTTCGCACGGAAAATCGCCAGAGACTTGTCGCGGACCTGTCAGCCAGATTCCGCAGCTAGAATCCGGGCCGCTCATGAGACACGCTGCCAGCGCAAGGCGTCCCGCCGAAGAGTCGGCGCGGTATTTCGCTCACATCAGAAACGATGTTGCACGGAGCGGACTAGAGAGCCGGGAGTTTCACGGCAGGCAGCTGCGCATAGGCCGGGCGACGATATTATTATTGTGAAAGAAACACATTCGCCGCAGATCAAGCATGTCTCCTGGGGGCGGCTTGAGGTCGAGGGAAAAGCCGAGCCTTACAAGGACGCGAAGCTTTTTCCTGGTGGGTCGCGGGAATGGAACTGGCGCGAGACCGGGACTGAACATTCGTCGGGCATCCAAACCGCTGATGTACAGGAATTGCTGAATCACGGCGCCACGGTCGTCGTGCTCTCTCGGGGAATGAAACAATGCCTCAATGTGCCGCGCGAGACTCTCGATTTTTTGAAAGAGCGGCAGATCCCGGTGCACGTGTTGCCCACCGCCGAGGCAGCGGAGCGTTACAACCAACTCGCGGAAAAGGAGCCCGTCGGCGGACTCTTCCACACCACGTGCTGAAGGCGAGCGTGTCTGCATCATCGAAGTGACAAAGGCAATTAGCTGGGGACTGCGCGTGGACGTTTGGCGGCGATTTGGAAATCGCCGCTCGTTGTTTACTCGCCACGCAGCCTTGCTATTCGGTGGCTGAACCACTCGGCTTCATCGGAGAAACCGGCTGCGCGACAAACCTGTTCGAGCGCGCGGTAACGTTCGGAGACATCGAAGCCGATGCTCCATTGCAGCTTGCGCAGACAAACCGGGCAGAGATGCAGCGGACGACGATCGCTTTCGGCCAGATGATTCGAGCCGTTCATCAGGCAGTTGAAAAAGGTGCAGTGAGCGAGTCCGAACATGTGACCGGTCTCGTGCGCGAGCACTTTGCAGCTCCGGCGCAAGATGAGCATCTGATTGCCGGCGGTGCGCGCCTCGCCGTAAAACGCCGGATCGTATCGCGCAAAGCTGTAAACGCCGACTCGCTCGCGCAGCGAGGCTTGGCCGAAGACAAAGTTCCACGATGGCTCTGGGTAAAGATCTTCCATCGTGATTGCGACGAGGCAGAACGCGTCGGTTGGCAGGCGGGCTTTCAAAAAATTGAGCACGTCGCCGGTAAGAATTTGCAAATTAGCGGTGCTTGGATTGTGACGCGTGGTGAACTCGCCTGCGGCGGGCGGCGTCGCGGGCAGCGCTTTTACTTCGATCGCGAAAAACGCCGCCGCAAAATCCCGCAGCTTTGCGATCGACGGGCTGTGATCGGCGGCAAAATTGCCGAGTGGCTGAAAATAGATCAAGTGTCGCGATCGCGTCGGCCGATTTGGATGCGACGCTTTGAATTCGTCAAAAGCTTGCCCCGGCTCCTCATGGACTGCGAGCCAGTCGTGCGCTTCTGGTTTTGGGATCGGCTCAAACTCAGCGGCATCCGGCGCGAATGCGGACTGGAGCGCGGGCGACAGCCCAGCGAGATCGCCGACAGCGGCGCGTTTCACGTCCAGGCCTGGCGGTTCGAAGGCCATGCTAACGAGAGGCGACAACAAAATGATCGCGGCAGTTTTCCACACAGCTTCAATGATAAGCCGGCGGCGAATAGACGCTGAACGTCACTGCGTGTCCGCTGCCGACGTTCGTGAACTTATGCGGCGTTCCAGACGGGACCGTGATCGCGTCGCCCCTTTTCATTTCAGTGCAGTTGCCGAAAACCTCCGCGGTCAGCGTGCCTTCGAGCAAGATCAAGACTTGGTCGCTCTCGGGATGCGTGTTTGGTTTCTCGCTGCTGGATTCGCCGGGGTCGAGCGTCATGCTCGCAGCCTGGCTGCGTCGCGTAGTGTGCAAAATCTTAAAGCCTGTGCCGGCTCGATAAACGTTCGTCATGGAAGTCACCCCTTTTATCGCGGCTGGATCTGTTGCCGGTTCTGCGGCAGGAGGGTGGCCGAGGCGGTGAAGCTTCGCCGGAGGTCGTTCGCCGCGACGAATCCGTTTTCGCCTGGCGGACGAATCCTTCCTAGGGCGGACCTGTGGCGGAGATGTTGGAGTTTGGCTTAGTTTGTATCAATGTCATTACGCCTTTTTCTGTGCGGCGATGTGATGACCGGGCGCGGCATCGATCAGGCGTTGCCGCATTCGGTAAATCCCGTTTTGTACGAACCCTACGTGCGCGATGCGCGCGAATATGTCGACCTTGCCGAGAAGGCTAACGGCGCCATACAGCGGCCCGTGAGCTTCGATTACATCTGGGGCGACGCGCTGCAAGAACTGGATCAGGCCAACGTCGATTTGAGAATCGTGAACTTGGAAACCGCCATCACATCCTCCGAGACGCCCTGGCCTGGTAAAGGAATTCATTACCGCATGCATCCGCGGAACATTGGTTGTCTTTCCGCAGCCGGGATCAACGGTTGCGCTCTTTCGAACAATCACGTGTTGGACTGGGGATACGCTGGACTATCTGAAACACTGCAAACTCTGGATGTGGCCGGCATCGGCTGTTCCGGTGCAGGAGAGAACGCCGTGAAAGCAGCGGCTCCCGCCATCCTCGATGTAGCGGACCAGAAACGAGTGCTTCTCTTCTCATTTGGATCGACAACCAGCGGTATTCCGTGCGAATGGGCCGCCACGACTTCTCGCGCAGGAGTGAATCTGCTGGACGATCTTTCAGAAGCTAATGCTGCGCGAATTGCGAAACGGATGCGGCAATTTCAGCAGCCGGGCGATCTCCTCGTCGTATCGATCCACTGGGGCAGCAACTGGGGTCACGAAATTCCGCGTGAACAAATCGCGTTTGCCCATCGCTTGATCGAGGATGGTGTCGCGATCGTGCATGGGCACTCCTCTCATCACGTGAAAGCGATCGAGGTCTTCAAAGATCGCCTGATTCTTTATGGCGGCGGCGATTTTCTCACAGACTACGAAGGAATCAGCGGCTATGAGAATTTCCGCAGCGATCTTGGCCTCATGTACTTGGTCGAAGTGGATTCGCAGACTGGCCAGCTTCTGTCAGCGCGATTGGTTCCAATGCAGATGCGGCGGTTTCGGCTAGAGCACACATCGGCCAGCGACGCCGAGTGGCTCTGTGATCTTCTAAACGAACTTGGCGCACCGTTCCGCACGAAGACGCAGATGAACGACGACAACAGCCTGCTGCTCAAATGGCGATTTGAGAATGACGAAATCCGAATGTGGAATGTCGAATGAATCCCGAATGACCAAATCCGAAAAGACGAGCCGAAGCTCTTCGTGATGTATTTTTCGTCATTCCTTCGTCATTGTCATTCGAGCTTCGTCATTTCCATAGTTCACATTCGATCCCGTTTTCCACGCTCTTCATAAACGCGCTGGCCGCATGTCCCGTGATGTCGATCCTTTGCGACCGCTCCGACAACGACAAACCAAACCCACCTCGCTCTTTCGTTGTAGCCGGAATCGGTAATGCCGGTTCGAGTGCGCCGCCGTCGGTGCATTGGAGACGCAACAGGTATTCCAAGCCTATGCAGATGCATCGGCGATAACGCTCCATGCGCTCATTGTTCAAGCCGCGCGCAATCACATAAGCATCATTGAGACCTTCCAGCGCGCAGGCCACTTCCACGGATACCTGTCGGGCTGGGTGCTGGTCGACGTCGCGGTAAAAACCACGGTCGATGATCTGATCATGCATTGCGAAAACGTAGCGTTCCACGTCTCGCTTGACCGCAGCGCTCACGGTGGATTCAAACAGGAGACGGCAAGCCTGAGACTGCCAGTTGGCGAAAAAGACTATCAGATCGCCGCCCACGCGACCGCGGCGGAAGTAGTGCGCATCGTAATATGCGAAGCCGCGTTCCGCGCTTTGCAGGCAGCGGAGATCGTGCAACTGCCCGTGAGCTTCCAACAACGCGAGCATCGCCTCGCCGGCGTAAAGTTCCTCCCCATGATCTGGCAGATCTTCAAAGGAAACTTTGTATGATCCATCGGATCTCTGCTGCCGGAGGATCCCTTCAGTGAGAGCTGCAATTTTCCGCTTCCACCGCGGCGGTCGTGCATGCAGCAAGGCCAGCATCATGAAAGCGCTGTGAGCTATGGACGAAGGCTCGCCAAGGCGCGCGGAGTCGAGCACCATGCAGCCGTCTTGTTCCACCAGGTAATCGGCGAAGTGCCGAAGCGACGTCGCGATCATCGCGAGCAGCTCCTGCCGGTTCAGGAATTCGCCAAGCACTTCGGCGTCCCACACCGAAGCGATATCCCTAATCGGGCAGTTTTCGCAGACGAAACGATCGGCCTGCGGGATGTAAAGATACTCCAGCATCCCGTGCTGCGGGTTCACCATGCGCCGATACCAATCGAGGATCAATTCCAATCGTTGCCTGAGTAACTCTGTCGTTGTCACCGTCTGCAAGTGGGGCAAGGTTGTAACTTGCCGCTTTTGAGATTTCGCAACTTACAAAGTTGCGCCACATTACAAATCGGCGCTAGCGAGTAGGCGCGCGGTGAGCTCGCGCAGAAAGTGCTCGACTTCCGCCGGGTTCTTGAGGGCGAAGCACGCAGCGGTCTTTCGCGGCTGCTCACTCACGACGACGCCGATGCCGCGTCGCACGAGCACGCGGAAAGCATCTTCGTCGGTGCGATCATCACCAATGTAGAGTGGAAGCACTTCCGGTTGTTCCAAACCCAGCGTCTCCAGCACCCAGATCACGGCTCTGCCCTTGTTCCAATCGATGTCCGGCTGGAGCTCGCAAACCTTCTTGCCGGTTATCTTGCGCAGTTTGCGGTAGCGCAAAGCCGCTTCATTCACAGCTCGCATGACATTGATGGCGCCGCTCTCACTTGCCTGGCGATAATGCGCGGCGATGGAAAAGCGTTTCCGCTCCAGCAGTGTCCCGTTGATGCCGGCAAGCTTTTCGCCAAGCTCCTTTTCCGCAGCGTCGAGAAGGGGCAGAAACTCCATGGCGATTTGTTTCCGCAGCCCGCCTGGTCCGGCGATATCAAAGCCGTGACTGCCGGCGTAAACCATCCCCTCGATATCCACGCGACGGCGAACGTCATCGAGGTCGCGGCCGCTGAGGATTGCGACGGGAACACAGGCCGCAAGGGTCTGCACCGCCTGCCGCATCGAATCGGAGAGCAACGCCTGGTCCGGTTGGCTCACGATCGGCGTGAGCGTGCCGTCGTAGTCGAGGAAGACGGCAAGCCGCCGGCCATGCCTGGATACGATATCGTGGACGCGATCCAGCGCGGATGGAATTCTGCCGGGCAAGTCCTGGTCGGGCGTCATATTTATGCGACGAAGTTAAGACATCAATGACTGGTGAATAGTAAAACAACTGGCGACACATCCCATTCACTTATCACCAGTGACCATTCACAAATCCTTTGCAACGATTTACCATTTAACGATTGAGTAGGGGATGCGCGCTCTGGAGCGCATGCATACAGCGATGCGATTCATCTTGTGAGAGCGACTGCCCCTTTGCCAGACTTGGGTGCCTCATGAACCGTCTCGTTCTCGTTTCCAATCGGCTTCCATTCGCCCTCGAGCCGGGCGAAGATGGACACTGGATCGCCACGCCTTCCGTCGGCGGGCTCGTGAGTGCCCTCGGGCCAGTGCTGCGCGGGCGCGGCGGCACGTGGATCGGTTGGCCCGGGGTCGCCGGCGAGATCCCGGATGCGCCGTTCGCCGAAGCGACGCGTGACGCGGGCTACAAGGTCGTGCCAGTGGCGCTGAGCGATGCAGAACGCGACGAGTTTTACTACGGCTATTCCAACGAAGTCATCTGGCCGTTGTTTCACGACCTGCAAAGCTTCTGCCACTTCGAGCCGACGTTTTGGGAGACTTACAAGGCGGTGAACGAGCGGTACGCCGAGGCCATCGCGCGACGTTGCCAACCTGGCGACTTCATCTGGGTGCACGATTACCATTTGATGTATGTCGCTCAAGCGCTGCGCGAGCGCGGCAAGCCCCGAAATCTTTCGGGATTGGCTTTCTTCCTCCATGTCCCCTTCCCACCATACGACATTTTCGCCAAGCTCCCACAACAGCAGCGGCTGCTACGCGCTCTGCTCCAATTCGATCTGCTCGGTTTCCAGACGCGGCGCGACCTGCGCAATTTCCTGCAATGCGTGCGGCGAGTGGTATCCGACGCAGAGATGCTTCCCAACTCTGGGCTCCAACGTATCCACTGCGGCGGGCGCGAGATCCGCGCCGGCAGTTTTCCGATCGGCGTCGACTTCGAGTTGTTTGAAAAAGGTGCAGCGTCCGAGGAAGTCGCGCAGCGGGTCCGCAAGTTGCGTGCCGCTTTTCCCGGCTGCCAACTTATGCTGGGGGTCGACCGGCTCGACTACAGCAAAGGAATTCCCGAGCGCTTGCGCGCGTTCCGCGATGCGCTGGAACGGTACGAGGAACTGCGAGGCCGCGTAGTCCTGATCCAGAACGTTGTCCCGAGCCGGGAGGAGATTCCAAGGTATCACGAGTTTAAGGACCGTATCGATCGATTGGTCGGCGACATCAATGGTCGCTTCTCTACCGACACCTGGCTGCCGGTGCATTATCGCTTTCGCAGCCTTGATCGCGACGATTTGCTGGCCCACTACCGGGCGTGCGAAATAGCGCTGGTCACTCCGCTCAAGGACGGCATGAACCTCGTGGCCAAGGAATACTGCGCTTGCTGCGTCGACAAAAACGACGGAGTGCTGATTCTCAGCCAATTCGCCGGCGCGGCGGAGCAACTCAAGCGCGGCGCGCTGCTGGTCAATCCCTATGACGTCGAGCAGATGGCCGACGCGATCTTGAAAGCATTCCGCATGAGCGCGGCCGAGCGCCGCGCGCGCATGAGGCGCCTGAGACGTGTCGTGCGCAACGAGAACGTGTTCTGGTGGGTGGATTCGTTCCTCGCCGCCGGATCGCAACTCCCGGCCCGGTCCGCGCGAGCCGCCAGCCGGCGCCGCGCCAGGCATACGCGCTAAGATGCGCGAGTTCGGAAACTGCTCAGGCCAGCGACCAGTGATGCCAATCGATCTATGGCACATCAAATTAGAACCACGACGCTTTAGAATCGTCCACTAAGGCTGTTGGAAACGATCTTTTATTAAAACGCGGATCGATTCCATGAAATCGGGAAGCTGACCCGGCGTCGGTCGCCGCGGCGACCTACGGCGCGGCACGCAGCTTCCCGCTACAGGAAAACTGCGATTCACATGGGCATTATCGACAAAGTGCGAAAAGTTTCGGACACGGTCTGGGAATTACCGGTGACTTACAAGGATGGCATGCGCGTGCCGGCGCGGATCATCGCGACCGAGAAGCTGCTACGCGAAATGGACGAGGCGGTCTGCGATCAGGTCACGAACGTCGCGACATTGCCAGGAATCACGAATTACGCGCTCTGCATGCCGGACGGGCATTTCGGCTACGGCTTCCCAATCGGCGGCGTTGCGGGAATGGACGTGCATGAGGGCGGCGTCATCTCGCCCGGTGGAATCGGCTTTGACATCAATTGCGGCATGCGCCTCGTCACCACGAATCTCACGCTCGACAACGTGCGGCCGCGCTTGCGGCAAATTATCGATCGCCTTTTCGAGCGCGTACCGGCGGGCGTCGGCAGCCACGGTTTCTTGAAAATCTCGCGAGACGAGTTTCGCGAAGTCGTCGAACAAGGCGCGCGATGGTGCGTGCGGAACGACTATGGCTGGGAAGAGGACCTTGAGCTTACCGAGGAAAACGGATGTATCGAAGGCGCGGACGCGTCGAAAATTAGCGAGCGCGCGATTGATCGCGGCTACAATCAGATCGGCACGCTTGGATCGGGCAATCATTACCTCGAAGTGCAAGTCGCGCGGCCTGAAGACATCCGCGATGAATCACTCGCGAAACGGCTCGGGATCACGATTCCCAACCAAGTCGTTGTGATGTTTCATTGCGGCAGCCGCGGCTTCGGGCACCAAGTCGCCACCGATTATCTCCAAGTGTTTTTGAAAGTGATGGAAAGCAAATACCGCATTAAAGTTCTCGACCGCGAACTGGCGTGCGCGCCGTTCGATTCGCCGGAGGGTCGCGATTACTTCACGGCAATGAAGTGCGGACTGAACATGTCATTTGCGAACCGGCAGGTGATCCTGCACCGCATCCGCGAAGTTTTTTCCGAAATCTTCGAGTGCAATGCTGAAGACCTCGGGATGCGAATGATCTACGACGTCGCGCACAATACCGCAAAGCTGGAAAAACACACTGTCGATGGAAAAGAACGCACGTTGCTAGTGCATCGCAAAGGAGCGACGCGCGCGTTTGGGCCGGGCCGCGAGGAAGTGGCCGCGCGCTACCGCGACATCGGCCAACCTGTGATTATCGGTGGTTCGATGGAGACCGGCTCGTATCTTCTCGTCGGCACATCATCCGGCGCAGAAACATTTTTTAGCACCGCGCACGGCAGTGGCCGCACGATGAGCCGCACCAAAGCGCGCAAACAATGGCATGGCAAACAGCTCCAGCGCGATTTGGAAGCGCGTGGCATCTACATCCGCAGCACTTCCTGGAAGGGCCTCGCCGAGGAAGCCGGCGCTGCTTACAAAGACATTGACGAAGTGATCGCTGCGACAGAGCTGGCGGGAATCAGCAAGCCGGTCGCGCGATTCACGCCGATTGGAAATGTAAAAGGATGACGCAGATTAGTGATCGGTGATCAGTCTCTGCCCGTTCACGGATCACCGAGCACGTTTAGCTATGATCCCGCGTACTCCCATCACTCTCGTCACCGGCCCGCTCGGCAGCGGCAAGACCACGCTGCTCCGGCACATCCTCGCGACACGCCCGGCGAAGATCGCAATCGTGATGAACGAATTCGGCGAGATCGCGATCGACACGAAAGTGGTAGAAGGAAAAAACGTGCGCATCGCGGAGCTCGGCGGCGGTTGCGTTTGCTGCTCGTTGCTCGGCGAATTCGAGGCAGCGATTAACGAGATCATTGAGCGCATCCAGCCCGACGTCATCATCGTCGAGACGACCGGCCTCGCCGAACCCGAAGCGCTGGTGTTCAATATTCAGGAGGCGCTGCCGCAATGCCGGCTCGACGGCGTTGTTTCGGTGATCGACGCCGACATGCTCGTTCGATTCCCCGAGCTTGGCCACACCACTCGGCTGCAAATCGAGGGCGCAGACATTTTGCTTTTGAACAAAATCGATCTCATTGAGCCGCAGCAGACCGAGGCGCTCGAAGCAAAACTGCGCGAAATCAATCCTACAGCTACGATTGTCCACACCGAACGCTGTCAGATCGACCCTGAGTTGCTGTTCGGGATCGGGCGCGAGAAAAAAGTCGCCCCGCCCGAGCACAAGCATCAACCGGAGTTCGAATCATTTACATTCACGTCCGCCAAAAGTTTTTCTCGCGATTGCTTCGAACGCTTCGCGAACAGGTTGCCCGCAAGCGTGCATCGCGCGAAGGGCTTCATGTCCTTCGAGGACGGCACTCAGCTTTTCAATTTCGTCGCGGGACGCTGGGAACTGGAGCCGTTCGAGTCCGATGAGACCGCGCTCATTTTTATCGGCAAGAACGTTCTTTCCGAAAAGGAGGCGATCCTCCGCGCGCTCGATGAATGCACGCGGAAGGCAGGCAAATGACGAAGGACCGCTCACCGAGCTTCGCGCCATTTCGAGCTTCATCATTCGGGTTTCCTTCGTTATTCGTCATTTGGATTTAGTCATTTCCACATCACATGCCCTATCACTACCTCGAAGAAATCGGAACCGCTGACATCGCTTTCGAAGCGAGCGGTCGCGATCTGCCGGAATTGTTCACAGCCGCCGCCGACGCAACGATGAATGTGATGATCGAAAATCTCGATGCGATCGAGCCACGCGAGACGCGGCAGATTGAGCTTGAGAACGACAAGATCGACATGCTGCTGTTCGATTTTTTGCAGGAGCTCATCTTCTTCAAAGACGCACAGCAGCTTTTGCTGCGCGTACGCGAAGCGAAGGTCGATGAGAAAGACGGACTGTATTTTTTGAAGACGACAGCCGCGGGGGAGAAGTTGGATGCCGAGCGTCACCAGCAGCGTGCCGACGTGAAAGCGGTCACGCTCCATGGTTTCCGCGTCGAGAAAAACGACGGCGGATGGAAAGCAAGCGTGCTTCTGGATATTTGACGCTTTCCAAGGAGGGCGCTTTCTCAAGCGGACTCGGCGGCTCAGAAACCGGCATTCCTTGTCCGATGCTGTAGTGCGCGCTGTCCCCAGCGCACCGGGGCTGCAGCGGGAATGGGAAATCCGCTGAGGACAGCGGACACTACAGCACTTGTTTGGAAGGCCTATTTTGGTTCTAGCGCAACGTAGCCGCTGCGGCCCTGGCTATAAACGCGCATCAGGATTTTTTCGTTCGGCTTCAATTTTTTGCTGAGCGCGACCAGGTCTTTCGCATTTTTAACAGACTCTTTATTGATTTCCTGTATCACGTCGCCCGCGCGCAGGCCGGCCTGCGCGGCAGGCGATGCAGAGTCGAGCTCAACGATAACCGCACCCTGAATTTCCTTTGGAAAATTCAGCGCGCTGCGCACGTCGTCTGTGATGTCCGCGATCACGACGCCGCCAAAAACCGTCGATTTTTCAGGCTCGGCCTCTTGCTCGGGTGAGGCTTCGGGCGCTGCTGTCGTCTCGCTCGCAGGCATTTCGGCCAGTTCGACGTCGAACGTTTTCTTCTGGCTCTCGCGGTTGGCCCCGATTTGCACCTTCGTGCCTGGCGACATCGAGCCGATCATCAAACGGAGCTCGCGCGCGTCGCCGATTTTCTTTCCATTAACGGATGTAATAACGTCGCCGCTTTTGATCCCCGCTTTCTCCGCGGGACTTTTCGGGCTGACTTCACCGACCAGTGCACCGGTCAGTTCCTTGAGCTTGAACGCGTCGGCCAGTTCCGGCGTGAGCGTTTGCACTGATGTCCCGATGTAACCGCGCACGACACGGCCTTTTTCGCGCAAGCTGTGCATGACATCGCGTGCGAGATTCGCGGGAATAGCGAAGCCAATGCCCTGGTTTCCACCGCTGCGGGTGAAAATCGCCGTATTGATGCCGAGGAGTCGGCCTTCCGTGTCGACAAGCGCGCCGCCGGAGTTGCCCATGTTGATGGCGGCATCGGTCTGGATGAAATTTTCGTAATCGACAATGCCCATACCGCCACGGCCAACGGCGCTGATGATTCCCATCGTGACCGTTTGCCGCAGGCCAAAGGGATTGCCGAGCGCAAGCACGACGTCGCCGGCACGCGCTTTTTCGCTATCGGCGAATGCGATCGTCGGCAGATTTTTCTCGTCGATCTTCAACAACGCGACATCGGTGCCCGGATCGGTCCCGACTTTCTTCGCCTTGTATTTACGGAGGTCGGCGCCAAGCCCCACCATGATTTCATCTGCTTTCGCAACGACGTGATTGGCCGTCAAAATGTATCCATCGGCGCTGACGATGACGCCTGAGCCAAGTCCTTCGAGCGTCTGCTTGCCTTGCTTCTGCGGAAGTTGCCCGCCGAAAAATTCACGTAACGCTTCGTCCGAAAGCGGAAACGGCAAAGCGGTTTTCGACACGCTTTGAGTCGTAAACACTGTTACAACGGTCGGCGTGACTTTCTCGACGATGGGCGCGAAAGTCGTGGTCGTTCTCTGCGGAGCGCGCGCAGGTTCCTGCGCCGCAGTCGAACGTTCGCTCGCGTAAATCAATAGTGTTGGCAGCAGTATATGAGATAGAAAATTTCTGCTTCGCATAACGCCTTCGTCTCTGAAAAGAAATCGCGTATTCAAGCGCAGTCGGTTCCTTTTTTCAAAATCTGCGGGTTCGCCGCGATCTGAAGTGGCGCAACTTTTCAAGTTGCGATTCCAATTACTTCGCAAGTTAGAAACTTGCATGTCGAACGTCACGAAACGCTGCGCGCAAGTTCCGCTACGTCATCGTATAAAGCGCTCGCGATCCGCTCGCGTGCTTCCTTGCCGCCTCCTCCGCGCTTCAGTTCGCCCGCATCCAGCGGCTTGCCGAATACCACACCGATCGCATGCGGCCGGGGAAAGAACTTCCCCGGTGGCAAGGCTTCGCGCGTGCCATGAACGAAAACCGGAATCACGTGTGTGGGAAAATGTTCCAATAACATTCCGATGCCCGGCTTGAATTCTTGTAACCCGCCGCTGGCCGACAGTTCGCCCTCCGGAAACCAAACCAGATTCTTTTTGTTTTTCAGGATGATCGCGCCAAAGGCCAGACTCGAGCGCGCAGCGCGCATGGGCTCAATTGGCAAGATTTTGCCTAGCCGGCTGAGAAAACGCATCACTGGATTCGCAAAGGCCACGCCTGTCCAACCAGCCCAATAGGTTTTGCGCAACTGGTTCCAGTCGAGGAGCGCAGCAATCGCAAACGGATCGAGATAACTGACGTGGTTGGGTGTCATCACAAATTGTCGATCTTCCGGCAAATTCTCCAGCCCTTCGGCGCGCAGGTGGAAAATCCAGCGCATCAACATGCGATTCACGGCATAGAGAAAGCGTGCAGTCGTGGCGGCGATCGGGCCGAGGGGTTGGAGCCACTGTTTTTGTTTCTCGTCGAGAGCCTTATCGGGTTTTTCCAGTGGATCGAGCGCTTGACCTTCGCCTCCCTCGGTCACTTCGCGCAGAAGATCGCGCACAGTCTCGGTGCGCGCGATCGCGTCATCGGTCAATTCCACTCCGCTGGATTCGGAAATTTCGAGTGTCAGATTCAGCCATTCGAGTGAGTCGATTCCGAGATCGAACTGCGGGCTTGTGTCCGGCGTCAACCGCTTGTCGCGATACCGCCGCGCGAGCAATTCCCAAACAGATTGAGCCGCGGGATCCTCCAGCAGCGCGCGATCTTCACCCGACATTTCTTCGACCGACATCGGTCCCGCCTTGGGAGCTTTTTCGCCGCCTTCTTTCGCCTGCTCGTAGCGCTCTTCGAGGTGATGACGCTGGATTTTACCGAGCCGCGTGCGCGGCAAAGCATCGGACGTGAGCGCTTAGTCGGAAATGCGCTGATAACTCGGCAAGCGCTTCGAAGCTGTCTCGACCGCCTTGCGAACGGCGTCCTTTGTTTCGTCGCTGCGACCGGCTTGTTTGGGCACAATGACCGCCACAAGTTTGCCTTTTTTTCCGAGCACGCCGATCTCACGAATCGCGGACTCCTCGGCATACGCCGCCTCGACATCCTCGGTCTGAATTTTCTCTCCGCTTTCGGTTTTGATCAGCGTTGAGATGCGGCCGAGGACGTGAAGCTTATCGTCATCATCAAAATAACCAATGTCACCAGTGCGAAACCATCGATCCTCGGTGAAAACCTCTTTCGTCTTATCTTCGAGATTCCGGTACCCGGCAAAGACATTCGGCCCGCGCGCCAGAATTTCGCCGACCTCGTGTCCGTTCATGCGTTCTTCCTTTTCAAGCGCGCCCGGATCGACGCGAATCTTCACGCAAGGGAACGGTTTTCCCACGCTGTCTCGTCGCGCTTTCCCCGGCAGGTTCAGCGCGAGCAGGGGCGAAGTCTCAGTGAGACCATAGCCGATGGCAACTTGCCAACCCAGCGCTTCGAGTTTCGAAGCCAGATCGGGATCAAGCGCCGCGCCGCCGGAAGCGAGCAGCCGAAGTTTCTCGCCAAAACGTTTGTGCAACGAACGAAACAACAATTTGCCGACACGCAGGCCCAGCCACTTTTGCGCAAACGCGCTTCCGGCAAGAAGGACAGTGAACAATCCGCGCGCAATCCAGCCGGAAGATTCCACTCTCGATTCGATGCCGGAATAAAGCGCGCTGTAGAGCCGCGGCACACCGACAATTGCCGTCACTTCGCCTTCTCGCAACGCGCGCAGCAACTGCTGGCCGCTCAACGAAAATGGCAGAACCAACGGCAGGCCGAGGACTAACGGGCCCAGCATTCCGATCACAAACGGATACACGTGATGCAGCGGGAGCGGGAGCAACGCGCGATCCTCGCCGGTCATGACGTTCATCTCGACGATCGCATCGAGCTGCGAGGCGATGTTGCAGTGACTCAGCGGCACGCCTTTGGGCGGCCCAGTTGTTCCCGATGTGTAAAACAACACCGCTTCGTCGTCAGGACTGGCCGTCGGAAGTTCTGTTGGCTCATCGTTGAGAAATCGCTCCCAACTCCGCTCATCGTCATTGGAGTTAGCATCGAGCAGGATAAGTTTTGGCTTTTCTTTGAGATCAAGTTTCTCGATCCGTTCTGCTCGCTGCTTCGTCGTGATGACCCCGCGCGCGTGGCTGTCACGCAAAACGTGCACGAGAGTTTTGGCTCCAAGCTGGATGTCTAGCGGCACAGCCACGGCGCTCGCGCGAATGATTCCCAATGCGGCCGCGATCCATTCCGGGCGGTTTTCCGCGAAGAGCGCAACGGTATCCCCGCGTTTAAAACCGTTCTCGACGAGCCCGTTCGCGAAAGATCGCGCATAGCTTGCGAGCTTTTCAAAAGACCAGCGATCTTGATCTTTCTTGCCCATGGCCAGTAACGCCGAGTCCTCGCCACGCTCGCTTAACGAGTCCACAACCAACTGCAACGTTCGTACCGATGTCATTGCTTCCAGCAACTTAGCATTCGGCTGCGCACGCGCGATCTGATGGCGAGGGGCGATTTAAGGACATGAACAGAAAAGCTTCCGCTGTCTGGCAGGGCGACCTCAAAGATGGCCGCGGTACAGTTTCCACTGAGAGCGGCGTGCTCTCCAACGCTGCGTATTCTTTTGGCACGCGTTTCGAGAACGAAAAGGGAACCAACCCCGAGGAACTCGTCGGCGCGGCGCAGGCGGGATGTTTCTCGATGGCGCTCTCCGCGCAACTGGGCGAAGCCGGCCTCAAGCCCGAGCGCATCGAGACCACAGCCACGGTTACGCTGGAGAAAGTGTCCGAAGGTTTTGCTGTCACTGCCGTGCATCTCGACGTGAGCGCCACCATTCCCGGCGCCGATGAGGCCAAGTTCCAAGCCTCCGCGACCAAAGCGAAGGAAGGCTGCCCGATTTCAAAGCTGTTCAACGCGAAAATCACCATGCAGACACGGTTGAACGCGTGATGGTATTCGGACGCTCATCTCTTCCATTCCAGCACTTGATCGGAAATTCCGGCTGGATTTCATGCGCCTGCGCGCGTTGCGCGTAGTCGCGAATGCAGCAGGGAAATTGGTTTCGGTTAGCAGCCTATGCTCCCCAATCCGTGGAATCCGCGCTATCTGCGATGGAATTTAATCGACGATTTCGAGGCCCATTTGGCGGGCGGTGCCGGCGATGATGCGGAACGCGGCTTCGTCGTTACGCGCGTTCAGGTCCTTGGATTTTGTTTTCACGATGTCCATAACTTGTTTGCGCGTGACTTTGCCGACTTTAGTTTTGTTCGGTTCTTTCGATCCGGCGGCGATGTTCGCCGCTTTTTTTAGCAGAACGGCGGCAGGCGGGCTCTTCGTGATGAAGGTGAACGACTTGTCTTTAAAGACGGTGATCACGACTGGCAAAATGTCGCCCGCTTGCTTCTGCGTGGCGGCGTTAAATTCCTTGCAGAACGCCATGATGTTCACGCCACGCGGTCCCAACGCCGTTCCCACCGGAGGAGCTGGGTTTGCCTGAGCCGCAGGGATTTGGAGCTTTATCTGTGCAACAACTTCCTTAGCCATTGTATTTCGTTAAATCATTGAATCGGAAGATCAACCCCGTTCGACTTGCCAGTATTCCAGTTCGACGGGCGTGGCGCGGCCGAAAATCGTGACGGAGACGCGCAGTTTGCCCCGCTCCGGGTCGATTTCTTCGACGATGCCAGTCTGGTTTTGGAACGGGCCGTCGGCGACTTTCACGCTTTCGCCGACTTCGAATGAAACTTTCGGTTTCACCTTTTCTTCGCGCTCTTTCATTTGCGCGAGCATGCTGTCAACTTCCGATTGTCGCATCGGGATCGGTTTGTCTTTTGTGCCGGCAAACCCAATCACGCCGGGTGTGTCGCGAACGAAATACCAGGTGCGCCCGACAAGCTGATTGTTTTCATCGAGCAGGTGCATGTTGACGATCAGATAACCGGGGAAAAATTTGCGCGTCGTCTCGCTCTTCTTACCTTTCTTGATTTCCGAGACGCGCTCAGTCGGGACGAGCACTTCGTAAATCAAGTCGCTCATTTCCTCGGTCTTGACGCGTTTCATGATGTTCTCGCGCACTTTGTTTTCCTGTCCGGAAAGCACGTGCACGACGTACCATTGATCCTTTCCTGCGAGTGTTTGCGCCATAAATCAGTGCAATCGGGTGAAAAAGTGGACAAAGTTCACGAGGACGAAATCGAAGAGCGCGACGTAACCGCCGAGCAGCAACATCGCGATGATGACGACCCATGTTGAATCAATCAGCTCTTTGTAGCGGCGGAAACCTCGTTCCTTCGGGTCCCACGGCCAGGAAGCTTTCTGCAACTCGACCTTAACTTCGTTGAAGAAGTTTTTCGCTCTGGTAATCATGGGAGTTCGATGTTCAATGTTTTGGTGTTTCTCTCAAAATCACGCCAGGAGGGACTCGAACCCCCAACCGACGGTTTTGGAGACCGCTACTCTACCAATTGAGCTACTGGCGTATTTTCGCTGCTGCTCGTGCTCGTAATCCTAATCGTAACCGGTCCCCCGATCACGAGCAGGAGCACGATTATGGACGAATTTAATCCAAAATCTCACTGACGCGACCTGCACCGACGGTTTTCCCGCCTTCGCGGATAGCAAAGCGAATGGTCTTCTCCATTGCGATCGGTGTGATCAGCTCGACTTCAATTGAGATGTTGTCGCCGGGCATGACCATTTCGACGCCTTCAGGGAGTTTAACCGTGCCAGTAACATCGGTGGTACGGAAATAAAACTGCGGCCGGTAATTCGTAAAGAACGGCGTGTGACGGCCGCCTTCCTCTTTGCTCAACACGTAGACTTCCGCCTTAAATTTCTTGTGCGGCGTAATCGACCCCGGCTTGGCAATGACCTGGCCGCGCTCGACATCCTCCTTCTTCAAGCCGCGCAACAAAACGCCAACATTGTCGCCTGCGCGCGCTTCATCGAGAAGCTTGCGGAACATTTCGATATCGGTCGCAACCGTCTTGGCGGTGGGGCGAATTCCAACCAGCTCGACTTCCCCCATTTTCTTGAGGATCCCGCGCTCAACACGACCGGTCGCTACGGTTCCGCGGCCTTCAATGTTAAACACGTCTTCGATTGGCATCAGGAACGGCTGATCGACCGGCCGCTCGGGTACCGGGATGTAATCGTCAATCGCCTCCACAAGTGCAAGCACCTGCTTTTCTGCTTCGGCATCGCCATTGAGCGCCTTGAGTGCGCTGCCTTTCACGATCGGAATTTTGTCTCCCGGAAATTCATACTGCGTGAGGAGATCGCGCACCTCCATCTCGACGAGATCGAGCAGCTCCGGATCATCGACCATGTCGACTTTATTCAGGAACACGACAACCGAAGGCACACCGACTTGCCGCGCGAGCAGGATGTGTTCGCGGGTCTGGGGCATGGGCCCATCGGCAGCGGAGACAACCAGGATGGCGCCATCCATCTGCGCCGCGCCCGTGATCATGTTCTTGACATAGTCGGCGTGACCGGGGCAATCCACATGGGCGTAGTGGCGTTTGTCGCTCGAGTACTCCACGTGCGCAGTGTTGATTGTAATGCCACGCTCTTTTTCCTCTGGCGCGTTGTCGATTGATTCGTATGCGCGCACTTCGGCCATGCCCTTCTTCGCCAGCACTTGCGTAATCGCCGCCGTCAGGGTGGTTTTGCCATGGTCCACGTGACCAATCGTGCCGACATTCACATGCGGCTTGTCGCGTTTAAATGCTTCCTTAGCCATTTCAATTCTCCTGGTTAACTAACTGTCTCTTTTCCCGTCAATACTGCACCGATCTACTGCCGGTCCCGAGCTCATTCTCGAGCCCATGACCGGGATTGAACCGGTGACCTCGTCCTTACCAAGGACGTGCTCTACCAACTGAGCTACATGGGCCGCTCTTCCCCCGAATGCTTCCGGGGGACGACCCGGCTTTCACCTTCGACCAGAGAGTCAAAAGTCCCAAAGCCGCGTCAAATTTGCAATTTGAACGACCAAGGGACCTCCTCGTTCCAGCAAAAAGCGTCCGCAAGCTAACCGCGCGCGTTGGTGTGTCAAAGAAATTTTGGACTGCGCGGACATGTCCGAAAGCCTGGCGCGCCGTAGAGTGCACCGTCTCAAGCCCACCGGGATTT
>JBIOVE010000152.1:0-5470 GCA_044867565.1 Candidatus Udaeobacter sp.
CGCGAATGTTGTACTTGAAGGAAAGGCTTTGGTTTTCGTCTACGTTAACTTTTCCAACCTTGACTGCACCCGCTTTTTCACGCGCAACTTCATCCAGCAGCGGTGCGATCATTTTGCAGGGACCGCACCATTCCGCCCAAAAATCGACAATCACAGGCTTGTCGCTTTGCGTCACTTCGCGGTCAAAATTGGATTCATCGAGATTGATTGTGGCGGAATTGTCCATCGGCTTTAGGAAAAGTAAGTCCAAATCTGGATAATCAAAATGATGGCGGAGACGCCGAGAAGCGCCCAGCACAGCGGCATTGCATTCTCCTCTGCTGGCGCCACCGCAATCGAAGTACTCTGGGGCGCAGTGGTCGGCATGGCGATGAGCGGTTGAGTCTTTTTCATCTGAACCGTGGGAAGCGGCCTGGAGGTTGGGTCGGGCATCAGCGGAATGCGCGCTATCTCTTTTTTGGGTCCCGAAGAAAGCGAATCCGGCGCGGGAGACACCGGTGCGGGAGCGGGAACCGGCGAGGACGGTGGTGGCTGAAAAACACGGGGGGAGATCAGATCCTGAGCGGTGGGTCCCGAAGCAGGCGGGGACCCTATCGGAGTGCTGAGAGGCGTCTTGTCTGATGGCTTACGAAGCGGCAGCTGGATGCGCACAGTTTCCCGCGATTTTGTATTTGGATCGGGCGGTTTCGCTACAGGCTCAGGCAGCAAGTCAATGCGAGCGGTCTCCTTTTCGGGTTCGTTTGGATCGGCCATTGGGCGAAATAAGTGTCTGAAAATTTGCTCGAAAAACCGGCTACTGTCACCTGTTAAGTGAATTGCTCTCAAAAAAGCTGCCTTTTTATAGACCCGCCGGGATTTTATGCCAGAAGATCGTAGCCGCGGCTGCCGCTGATTCTGCGCCAAATGAATTCGCCCACCGGTGCAGCTTTGGATATAACAACGCGCGCATCGACATCCGGGGCGTCGGCTTCGCTCCGGGCGATATGCGGCTGATCAACCAATAATTTTAGTTCGCTTCCAACTTTTGCCCGGGCAATTTCGTACGCGATCTGTTGCTGGATCGACATCGCAACGCGGTAGCGCGCATTTTTTGCCTTCGCGGCGATTTGGTTCGGCAGTTTCGCCGCGCGCGAGCCTTCTTCCTGGGAATATTTGAATATCCCGAGCCGTTCAAATCGAACGTGTCGAATAAAATCGAGCAGGGTCTCAAACTCCCCTTCCGTTTCTCCGGGGAATCCAACGATGAAAGTCGTGCGCAAGGCAACGCCGGGAATTCCAGCGCGCAATCTATCGATCAAATTCTCTATGTGCGCGCGCGCGGTTTCTCGCCGCATGCGTCCCAACATCGAGTCGGCGATGTGCTGCAGAGGGATATCAATATAGCGCGCGACCTTGTCGCATTCCGCGATCGTCTCGATCAACTCATCACTCCAATGCGCCGGGTGCGTATAAAGCAGGCGCACCCAAAAATCGCCCTCGATCTTTTGAATCTCGCGAAGTAACGCAGCAAGGGTCGGTCCCTGTGTCGAGTCAACCGGCTGACGCGGTCCCGCTTTTTGCCGCCACAAATCCATTCCGTAATACGTTGTATCCTGGCTGATCAAATTGATCTCGCGCACGCCTTCGCTGACGAGTCCCCGAATTTCTGCGAGGACCGATTGCGGAGGCCGGCTGCGATGTTTTCCGCGCATTTGTGGAATCACGCAAAAACTGCACGGGTGATTGCAGCCTTCGGCGATTTTCACATAAGCTGAGTGGGCTGGCGTAAGCCTGAAACGCGGCGTGTCGTAATCGGGGATGTAAGTTGGGCGAGGCGTGACGAATCCAAGATCGATATCGTCATTTTTCGACGAAGAAACAATCTTCTCCACGATCTCGCCAAGCTGCGCGACTTGGTCGAGCCCAATGAACGCATCCACCTCTGGAAGCGCTTGACGCAGCTCGCTTGAGAACCGCTGCGACATGCAACCGCTTACGATCAGTCTTTGATCTGGTCGCCTGCTTAAGCCGCGCTGCCGATGTGCCTCCAGGATGGCGTCGATCGATTCTTCCTTGGCTGAATCGATGAAAGCACACGTGTTAACAACCAGCACATCGGCATCCTCTGCGCGCGATGTAATTTTCATTCCACGTTTCAGAACGCTGCCGAGCATGATCTCCGCATCGACAAGGTTCTTGGCGCAGCCGAGACTGATCATGCCAACCTGTAGAGGCCGGCCTGTCGCCTGCTCAGATATACGCGAGATCGAAGATGGCGCCGGCATCGTTCCCGCTGGAACGAACCCACCTGCCCCGGAAACGTCCGCGGCTTCAATGGCTCGCGCATTCATGAGGCGCTAGTCAACAGTCACGTCTTCGTCTTCGTCCTCCAGCACCTCGCCATTCTTACTGATCTGAACGGCGTCACGGTCAAGAACGCGAATTGAGACGTGGTTACCGCGAAACTCCACTGTGCCGTCGGCAGGAGAAATCCAGCGCTCGAAAGGCGGGCTTTGCCTTCCATCGTCCACTGTGACTTTGAGGTAGGTCCTTTTGAGTGGACGAATAGCGACGCGATTTCGCCCGCCTGATTCCGCCGGCGATGAAGTCGCTTCCTCTTGGGGCTTTGCGAGATCCTCGGGAAGCACGGGCTTGGCTCGGCGCACTTCCGGCTCACTTGGCACCGCGGAAGCTGCTGCAACCGCCTTGGGCACGATTGTCGGCGAGGGCGACACCGATGGTGCACTCGTTGGAGCGGACGCAACATTGCTCGGTGGCGTTTCGG
The DNA here is from genome assembly GCA_044867565.1 of Candidatus Udaeobacter sp. Taxonomy (GTDB): domain Bacteria; phylum Verrucomicrobiota; class Verrucomicrobiia; order Chthoniobacterales; family UBA10450; genus Udaeobacter. Next base: position 2,765 of record JBIOVE010000152.1, read on the forward strand.
CGGTAGTTGCTGGTTGCACAGGCGTAGGCGTGGAGCCTGGAATGGACGCGGCGCCAGGCGAGATTTGGGTGGTGGGCTCCGCGCGCCCCGGCGCAAGCCGATTCAAATTGAGAATTAATTTCATTATCGTAAAGCCGATTACCAACACCAGGACGCCAAAAATGAGCGGCATCGGCGAGATGCGTTCGCTACTGGAACGGCGAATCGCCGGCGCACTGACTGGTTTCGGAGGGGGATTGTCTTGAAGATATGAGTAGCCATCGACCGTAACCCTCTCAGAATCTTCAAAGGCCTCGAGGTACGGCGTAACGTCGACATCCAAAAATTTCCCGTAGATGAGCAGAAACCCTTTTGCGTACGCCAGGCTGGGAAATTGAGAAAAATCGTCCGCTTCAATCTCCGCCAGCCGAGCCGGACGAATCTTCGTCATCCGGGCTGCTTCGTCGAGTGTAAGGTTCCTCGCGTGCCTCGCCTCTTGAAATTTTCTGCCAAGACCTTCGATCGTCATTGCATAAACGCTGGCTAAACGGCGGCATCGAGATCGACCAGAATCTCGCGTGGTTTGGCGCCTTCGCCGGGACCCAAAATACCGCGCTGCTCCAGAATATCAACGATGCGCGCAGCACGCGTGTAACCGAGCCGCAACCGGCGTTGAAGCAGCGAAGTGGAAGCGCGTTTTTCCTGTCGAATGATCTCGAGACATTTTTCGACCAGCTCTTCGTCTTCGTCCGTTATGTCTTCCTCGGGCGCCACGGAGGATTGCAGCTTCTCGTGCATTGCCGTGTCAAAGGCGGGTGGGCTTTGCTCGGAAACAAATTCAACCAGGCGATGAATTTCATCATCGGTTACGAGCACGCCTTGCGCACGAATGAGACGCGAAGTGCTCGGCGGCAGATAGAGCATATCACCCTGCCCCAGCAGACGATCGGCGCCATTCTCGTCGAGAATCACCCTGCTGTCGATCTTGGACGCGACCTGGAACGCAATACGGCTGGGAATATTCGCTTTGATTACGCCGGTAATGACATCTGCGCGCGGCGTTTGCGTGGCGACAATCAGATGAATACCAGCCGCGCGGGCCATTTGCGTGATACGCGCGATCGCAGTTTCAACGTCGGCGGGCGCCGTCTGCATCAAATCGGCTAACTCATCAATGATGACCACGATGTAGGGAATTTTGTCAGGAATTTGCAGCTCGTCTTCGCGCGGGACTTTGATTGTAGCGTCAGCTGTCTCAGCGGACCGGCGCGCGTTGCCCGGTGAGACACGTGACTCTACAGCTTCATCACCCAGTTGTTTCTGCGTCTTTTTCACTGGGCGCGCGTTGAAACCGACGATGTTGCGCACGCCGACCCGCGCAAAAATTTTGTAGCGATGTTCCATCTCATCAATCAACCAGCGCAAGGCGAGAAGCACTTTCTTTGGATCGGTCACGATCGGGAAGGCGAGATGCGGCAGAGAATTATAAAACTGCATCTCTACCACTTTTGGGTCGATTATGATGAAACGCAGTTCCTCCGGCGTAAAGCGGAAGAGCATGCTGGCAATGAGCGCGTTGATACAGACGCTCTTACCGCTGCCGGTGGTACCCGCCACGAGCAAATGCGGCATTTGCGCTAGGTCGGCAATGATCGCCTTGCCGTAAACGTCTTTACCGAGCGCGAGCGGCACTCTTGCGTGTCCTTTCGCTTCCTCCCAGTCGGGCGATTGCAAGAGTTCGCGCAGTTTCACCGTCACTTTGCGGCTATTGGCGAGCTCGATGCCGACAGTGTCTTTTCCGGGAATCGGGGCGAGAATGTTAATCCGCTCGGCGCGCGTTGCCCGGGCAAGATCTCGCTCCAGGCTCACGATCTTGTCCACGCGAACGCCCTTCGCCGGATACACTTCGTAGCGAGTAATGGTGGGCCCTTTCGTGATGTCGCCTGGCGCCACTGCAATGCCAAACTGCGCCAGCGTATCAATCAAGATTTGCTGGACATGCTCCAGTTCCGAGGGATCCGCGGCCGCGCGTCCTTCCAGATCATGTTCGTCCAGTAAATCCACTCCGGGGAGCCTGTAATTTTCGGATTTCCATGCTCGACTCGTTAGGCTCGGCGCTGGCTTTGCTTTCTCTTCGCTGGCGCGCAATTCGGCGAGAGACGGTTTTCGACGACCCAACGTCTGCTCACTCGGCAGGGCGGTTGTATCGACTACTCTCGGTTTTGGCCGATTTGCGAGTTCATCCGGCGAAACAATCGGTGCGACCGCTTCAGGCACGACCATGCCTTTCTTCTTCAACTGCTTCTCGTATATTCGCCGTTTCTTCGCGAGCTGTTGCTCACTGATCTCCAGCTTTTCCTTGAGATCGGCTTTTCGGAGCCGCCGGCGCAATCGCCATTCGTGCAGCATTACAGTGGCGCGACGCGTGCCAGCAACTGCCTCGCGAACAAGGTGAATCGGACGCAGTCCAGTCACTAGAATCAACGTGGTCGCATAAATTCCAATCAAGAGGATAAGGGAACCGAATTGGCCAAAAACAGTGCGGAGTAAACCGTGCTGTTCATCGGCGAAGCGATAGCCGATCCAGCCGCCTGGCCCCTGGATGTTGAAGGCGGCATGCCAGCCGCGCAAATGATACGGTTGCACGTGCAGCAAACACGCTCCCGATATGATAAAGAGAACGATCCACGCCAATCGCCGGGTCACGCGCAAACTCGGGTGAAACAG
>JBIOVE010000153.1:0-4575 GCA_044867565.1 Candidatus Udaeobacter sp.
ATCGCCGCGGTGATCGCAATCACCCAAGGCGTGCGAAAGATTACTGTGCAGTATGCCAAGCGTGTCGTGGGACGCAAAATGTACGGTGGCCAGACGCAGTACATGCCCTTGAAAGTCAACTACGCCGGCGTAATGCCAATTATCTTCGCCTGGGCGCTGCTCCTCTTTCCTACGACGATCGTTGGGTTCGCATTTAAGAACAGCCCCATAGCTGCGAAGATTGCCAGCGAGCTTTCCAACGGATGGCCGCATTACGTCGCTCTCGCGGCAATGATTTTCTTCTTCAGTTATTTCTGGGTCGCGACGCAGTTTCAACCTGCGCAAATCGCGGACGACCTGAAGAAATATGGCGGTTATATTCCCGGTGTAAGACCTGGGAAACCGACTGCGGATTTTCTCGATTTCACCATGACGCGGCTCACCTTCGCCGGAGCGGTCTTTCTTACTTTGATAGCGGTCCTGCCAAGCCTTCTCAGCCAGGGAATGAACGTTCCCGTCATCACAGCGCAATTTTTCGGCGGCACGAGTTTGTTGATCATTGTCGGCGTCATGCTCGATACCATGCGCCAGGTGGAGACACATTTGATTCAGCGGCACTACGACGGGTTCTTGCGCAAGGGCCGCATCCGCGGCCGATCATTTGATCGCGCTTCTTACGCCCGCGGCGAAGCGGCGGCGAGCGGCACTCTTATGTGGCTCTATGTCGGCATCGCTGTAATCGTGATTGCCGGGGTCGCTTTTTTCCTTTACGGCCGATAAGTGAAAAGACGACTCGTTCTTCTTGGTGCGCCCGGTTCCGGCAAAGGAACCCAGGCGGAAATGATTACGCGCCAATTCGGCATTCCCGTCACTTCGCCTGGCGCGATTCTGCGCCGGGAAAAAGACCTCGGGACACCTTTGGGGCAGGAAACCGCCGAAGTTATCCAGCATGGCAGCCTCGTCTCGGACGAAATTATCGTTGAACTTATCGAAGACTGGCTGCGCTTGCACGGTGGCCACGGATTCGTCTTTGACGGTTTCCCCCGAACACTGCCACAGGCGGAGAGTTTGATGTCGATCCTCGCGCGGTTGCGCACAGCGCTCGATTTGGCGATCTGGCTGGAAGTGTCCGAACAGACTGTGCGCGACCGCATTTCGGGCCGTCTCCAATGCGGCGCCTGCGGGTTTACCACGAGCGTTAAAAGCGCGAAATTCGCGGAGCGACCGGTATGTCCTTATTGCGACGGACCGCTCGTGCGACGGAATGATGATGACATGGCTGTGTTGCAAACGCGCCTTTCTGAATTTGAAACGAAGACCCAGCCACTCGCTTCCTTTTACGGCAAAATGTCGATCCTGCATCGGATCGACGGCAACCGCGATCGCGAGGCGGTGTTTGCCGATATCTCCCGGCTGATCGAGAACAAAAGCTCCGCATGATTCCGATCAAGAGCGCAAAAGAAGTCGAGAAGATGCGGCAGGCGTGCCGCACCGCGAGCGACATTCTCGATCGTGTAAGCGATCTTGTTCGGCCAGGAATCTCGACCAAAGAGGTTGATGAAGCGGCCGCTATTTTCATGCAGGAGGCGAAGGTGAAGAGCGCTTTCCTCGGGTATCGGCTCGGTCACCGCGTGTTTCCAGGCAACATTTGCATTTCGCTCAATGATGAGGTTGTGCACGGCATAGGGAGCCAACGCCGGATTCAATACGGTGATATTGTGAAACTAGACATTGGGGTGATCGAAGATGGCTGGGTAGGGGACACTGCGGCGACTGTAGCAGTGGGGATGGTGGACGAACGCGTCGATCTGCTGTTGCGCGTGACGGAGAATGCTCTGGAGCGGGCAATCCGGATCGCACGCGAAGGCACTCGTCTCGGCGACATCTGTGCAGAGATTGAAGATGAAGCCCGGCGCAACCGTTTTTCGGTTGTGCGCGAGTTTGTTGGTCATGGTGTCGGCCGCAAGCTGCACGAAGAACCTCAAATCCCCAATTACGGCAAACGGGGAAGTGGCCCGCGACTCAAGGCGGGAATGACGCTCGCGATCGAGCCAATGATTAATTTGGGCACGGCGGCCGTGCGATTGCTCGACGATGGATGGACGGTGGTCACAGCGGATGGACTGGCCTCGGCGCACTTTGAGCACACTGTCCTGATTACGAGGGATGAGCCGGAAATCCTGACATGGCGCGCAAAGACGCAATTGAAGTAGAGGGCACAGTCGTCGAGTTGCTCCCCAATACGATGTTTCGGGTTGAGCTGGCTAACGGCCATCGAGTGCTCGCGCATATTTCCGGGAAAATGCGGTTGCACTTCATTCGGATCTTGCCAGGAGACAAAGTTATGCTAGAGATTTCACCCTACGATTTGTCGAAAGGGCGAATTACCTATCGCCACAAATGACAGCGCGGAGGGCCCCTTCGCGTTTTCCCATTTCGCGGATTATGAAAGTACGACCTTCAGTAAAAAGACTTTGTGCCAGTTGCAAGATCGTGAAGCGCAAGAACGTGGTGCGTGTGATCTGCAAGAACCCGCGCCATAAGCAGCGTCAGGGATGAAGTTATCTAACGATTTAGCGAATTAACGATTTTACCATGCCAAGATTACTAGGAGTTGAAATTCCAGCGGACAAGCGCATTGAGGCGTCTCTTGCCTATATCTACGGAATAGGCTCAAGCACGGCCAAGCGCATTCTCGAGCAAACCAATATCGATCCGAACCTGCGCGCGAAGAATCTTACGCCCCAGCAACTGAACGAAATCATTCACGCGATCACGAACAATAAGATCAAGATTGAAGGCGATTTGCGTCGCGACGTGCAAAGCAATTTGAAACGCCTCCAGGCGATCAATTGCTATCGCGGCATTCGTCACCGGAGAGGCTTGCCCGTGCGCGGACAGCGAACATCGACAAATGCTCGAACGCGCAAAGGGCCGCGTAAAACCGTCGGCGTGATCCGTAATCCGGAAGCTAAAGCAGGCAAAGTTTAATGACTAATTAAAATGGCTGAATCAGAAGACCCAACCAGCGAAAATCTGGAAAAACCTAAAGCGCAGAAACCGGCATCAGTGGCTCCCACCGATTCGCCAGAAGGCAAGACTGTGGCGACAGCCGGTGAGAAGGGAACTCATGGCGTGGTTTCGGCGGATGCAGGTCCTAAATTAGCGGCTCCCGAGGCTGAACCGGCAGTTAAACCGGCAAAAAAGGCGCCCAAAAAGAAAAAAGAAGAACCAGCGCCTGCCGCAGCGGCTCCAGAGAGCCTTTCGCTTTCGGCCGACGCAGTCGAGAAACCGAAGATCATCAAAGCCAAAGGTAGCAAGAACGTTCACTCAGGCATCGCGCACGTTCTTTCGACGTTTAACAACACGGTCGTGACGATCACGGATATGAAAGGCAACGTGATTGGGTGGTCGAGCGCGGGCAAAGTCGGCTTTAAGGGCTCGCGCAAGAGCACAGCCTATGCAGCGCAAATGGTCGCGCAGGATGCTTCCCGGCAGGCGATGGGCCATGGGCTAAAGGAAGTAGAAGTGTTGGTAAAGGGGCCAGGAGCGGGGCGGGAATCGGCGGTGCGAGCGTTGCAGGCAGTCGGGCTCGATCTCACCGTTATTCGCGATGTTACCCCCGTGCCACATAATGGTTGTCGGCCGCCAAAACCGCGCCGCGTTTAACACGGACTCCGAACATCGAAATTTTAAATGGGCAGATATACCGGACCAAAAACCAAAATCAGCCGCCGTTATGGCGTGCCGATCTTCGGTTCCTCCAAATCTCTTGAACGCAAGAACTATCCTCCGGGCATGCACGGCCCGAGAGGTTCCAGGCGCAAACAGTCCGAGTACGCGATTGCGCTCGGGGAAAAGCAGAAACTTCGTTATCAGTACGGACTCCTCGAGCGGCAATTCCGGCGGATTTTCCAGAACGCGCTGCGCAAGCGCGGTGTGACAGGTGAAACGCTTCTCCAGCTTTTGGAGACGCGACTAGATAATGTTGTTTACCGCCTTGGTCTTGCCAACACGCGCAGCGCTGCTCGCCAGCTTGTGTCGCACGGCCATGTGCTCGTGAACGGGCGCAGCGTGAATGTCGCTTCCTGCAATGTGAAGGCGGGCGACGAAATCACGATCAAAGATAAACCGAAATCGCGTCAGTTGGTGCTCCGGAATCTTGATCTTACGCAAATTGCTCCGGTGCCGGACTGGCTCACCGTGGATCGCGATGCGCTCAGCGGCAAAGTCGCGCACATCCCGTCTCGTGAAGAGATGCAGCCGATCGTGAACGAACAGTTAATTGTCGAGCTGTATTCCCGATAAGGCACGGAGTCGCGCAGGCGACTTGGTTGCTCGCGAGCCAGCTGCCCGGCCGCGCGGCCCTTCCCTCTTTTTCCTGACTTCTCAGTCCAGCGGGCTTTTCACACCAATGCCCGGTTTGTTCAGGACGTGCGTGTAAATCATCGTCGTGCATTCCAGTTTTTATATTTGTTCTTGGCACGTGAGCGAAGCTTTTACGTGCTGGTTCTGCGTGGAGGCCGCCACTCGACCTTCCCGGGCCAGATAAGTTAGAAATTTTGTCACGTCCGCTTCCGCCATCTCACGCGGGTG
>JBIOVE010000154.1:0-5212 GCA_044867565.1 Candidatus Udaeobacter sp.
ACCATTTACTCCTGTTGCTGATGCTCTTGGTGGATTTACCATCGTTGCGGTTAGCGTGTTGTTGATTGCGTGGGCTAGCGCTGCCCTCGCTGAGGAGACTCTGCCTCAGACGGAAAGTAACGCGACCGGGAAAAGGGTGACCGTCGCGATCGACGGCAGCGGAGACTTCAAGACCGTTCAAGGGGCAATCCATGCGGCGCCCACTAAGAAGAGCACTTCTTTTTTGGTGCACATCAAACCTGGAATTTACCGGGAAAAGATCACGATCCCAAGGGATAAAGGACCGATCATGTTTCTGGGTGAGGATGCTGCGACTACAGTCCTAACCTTCGGCGATCACGCCAGGACAATTGGCCCGGATGGCGAGGAAATAGGCACGGCTCACAGTGCTACCGTAACGGTGCAGGCTGATGACTTTATGGCCCGGAACATCACTTTCGAGAACTCCGCTGGCCCAGTAGGTCAAGCTGTGGCCGTGGCCGTGTCGAGCGACCGAGCCATATTCCGCAAATGTCGCTTTCTGGGTTGGCAAGATACCCTCTGGGTCAACAGCAATCGCCAGTATTTTGAAGATTGCCACATCGCTGGCCACGTAGATTTCGTCTTCGGGGCGTCGGCGGCCTGGTTCGAGCGATGCGAACTTTACTGCCGCCTTGGCGGCGCGATTACCGCAGCTTCGACGCCCAGGGAGCAGCCATTCGGACTTGTATTTTCCAACTGCAAGATCACAGCGGCGCCGAATCAAGAAAGAAAGGCGCACCACCGGCTAACAGCCGTCCTGGGCAGGCCGTGGCGGCCCTTCGCCAGCGTGATTTTTCTGAATACTGAAATGTCGGACGTGGTTGCACCCGTCGGTTGGGAGAATTGGCACAATCCGGAAAATGAAAAGACCGTGCGATACGCCGAATACCACAGCACCGGACCGGGCGCCAATCCGAGGGCACGCGTGTCATGGTCCAGACAACTGAACAAGGTCGAAGCCAAGACTATAACAGTGGAAAAAGTGCTGGGCGGGTGGGATCCTGTTTCTGATTCGGCCGCCCCGGCAGCCGCGGATAGACCGGAAAAATATTTGGCGCGCTTCGAACGCGCCGTAAATTCTGCGCGCTAACGTGTAATCCCTAAGAGGGACCTTCGGCTTATGATGAAATTACTCCGCAAGCATCGTCACTGGTTGATGATCGTGATCGCCATTCTCGCGATCCCTTTCATTTTCTATTTTGTGCAACGCCCGGATTACGGCGCGATGCGCTCCGACGTGGTGGGCCAGATTTACGGTCGCAAGCTTTCTGTAATTGAGTTGCAGCGCAACGCCCGGCTGGGCAGTCTGGCGCGCGGTCTTGGGTTGTCCGATTTTTGGGAAACTCTGTCTCTCAAGGAACAAGGCGACATGGGCTATCAGGTTTTCGCTATTAATCTGATTGTTTTGCGTCACGAAGCGGCCCGGCTCGGCATTCGACCGAGCTCCTCTGAGGTCGCTGATGTGGTGCGCGCGTTACCGGTATTTCAAGGCGAGTCGGGATTCGACATGAAGAAGTTCAGCGACTTCGTGCAGAATGCGCTGGCGCCAAATGGTCTCGCCGAGGAGCACATCGAGCAGCTGGTTCGCGACGAGCTGTGCTCCAATCAAATTAAACAGATTCTCGGGACAGGTATCTCGGTCCCGGAAGCGGAGGTCAACGCCGATTACCAGCGGGCCTACGACAAATTATATGTGAGCGTTATTCGGCTGCGCCCGGATGATTTTGCCAAGGACGTCACAGTTAGCGATGAGGATGTGCAGAAGTACTATGAAGCGCACAAGGCTGAACTCAAAAGCGAGGAAAAACGCAAGGTCGAGTTTGTCAGTCTGACCTTAACTGACGAGCAAAAGAAATTAGTCGGCAAACAGCGCATCGAGGTTTTGCAGGAGCTTTCCGATCGCGCAACCGACTTCACGCAAGCGCTGCTGGAACAAGGCGCGGATTTCAAGCAGGTGGCTGAGAAGTTTCAAGTGCCGGTCGGGACAACCGGCGAATTCACCGCGACGGCGCCGGATCCGCAGTTGAATGTCCACCCGCAACTTGGCGCCGCTGCTTTTCAATTATCAGTGCAAGAGCCAAACAGCGATCCAATCCAGGTTGCGGATGGGTTTTATATTTTGCATCTGGCCGGCATCGTTGAGGCGCATCCCCTGACTATGGATGAGGCGAAACCGAAGATCGTGGAAGCGATCAGAGGCCCTCGAGCTCGTGAGTTGATGTCAACGAAAGGCGCCGAGATCGTACAGCAACTGCGCGAAGCAACTAAATCTGGCCAGCCGCTCGAAGCTGCAATTCAAAAGGCGGGAGCAAAGATGGAGAAGGTTCCGCCGTTTTCGCTGCTCGACGAAACAACGGAAGCTCAAGACAAGGAACCAAAGGAGGAGTCATCCGATGTTATCGCGATTAAGGATGCCGTGGCGTACCTGAATGCGGGCGAGATCAGCGATTTTTCCCCGTCCGGGAACAGTGGACTCATCGCCGTGTTGGAAAAACGGGAGCCGGCAGCAGACCCAAATGATGGCGAGAAGAGGGCGGCGTTTGCAAAGCGGCTTTTCAATAACAAACAACAAATTGTTTTTTACGAATGGCTGCGTGACCGGCAGCGAGCGGCCGACGTGCAATTTGCGAAAGGGCAGGGCTAGTGGAGACAGTTGATGAAATCTTTGATGACGCGAACGGGGACCTCGCGGTCGGCGAGTTGGAAAGCGCGGTGGAGAAATACCGGCGTTGTGTTCAGATCGCTCCGGATTTTTTCGACGGCTGGCACGCGCTTGGCATGGCGCTGATGAAGCTCGGGCGTTTTCCGGAAGCAATCGAAGCCGGAAAAAAAGCAGTCGAGCTCCGCCCGAACGACCAAATCGGCTGGACAAGCCTTTCGCTCTTTTACAATCGCGCGGGCAACATCAAGGAAGCCGAGGCAGCCGGCGCGAAAGCGAAGATTCTTTCCTGGGGTGGGAAAATTGCCGGAACATAGGCTTCCAGCCTGTGCGGCCGGCGGACATCCTGTCTGCTGAAAGAAATTTAACATCAGACTCGTAGTCCAACATGCCGATATGGGCGTTGTCGGAACAGGCTGAAAACCCTGTGTCCCGAACCCCCATCAGATGTCGTGGGCAGGCGAATCGAGAGATCCCTCGACTTCGCTCGGGATGACAAGAGTGTGGGGCGGGAAAATCGCCAAGGAGTGAGAAGTGATTGATGAGAAGTGAGAGTGGCACCGACCTCTCACGTCTCACTTCTCACCAAATGTTCACCCGCTTATCCGGCGGACGGACCATTGGGCAATCGTCTGGCAAATTAAAGGCCTTCGCAAATTCGGGCATGTTCGCGAGCGGACCGTTACAGCGGTAACGCGTGGGCGAATGCGGATCGGTGTTCAGGCGCAGTCTCAAATCATCTTCGAGCTGATTTGCCCGCCAAACCTGGGCCCAACCCAGGAAGAAACGTTGTTCCGGCGTGAGTCCGTCAATTTTCTCCTGCGGTTTGCCGGCGAGCGCTTTTTGCAGCGCGGCATACGCCAGCTTCGCACCGCCGATGTCGGCAATGTTCTCGCCTTGGGTCAGTTCACCGTTGATGTGCACACCCGGCAGCGGCTCGTATTCGGAATATTGCTGCACCACCGCCTGTGATCGTTCTTTGAACTTCGCGGCCGATTCCGGCGACCACCAATCGCGCAAATTTCCGGTCGCATCGTACTGTCGCCCTTGATCGTCAAAGCCATGCGTCATTTCATGTCCGATGACCGCGCCCATGCCGCCATAGTTGACGGCATCGTCGGCATTGGGGTCGAAGAACGGCGGCTGCAAAATTCCGGCCGGAAAAACGATTTCGTTCATATTTGGGTTGTAATACGCGTTTACCGTCGGCGGCGTCATTCCCCATTCGGTGCGATCGACCGGTTTGCCGATTTTCTTCAGATCGCGATTGACCTCGAAGTTCGCGGCTCGCATCGCATTCAGAATATATGGACCCCTGTCGATCTTGAGCAGCGAGTAATCACGCCATTTGTCCGGGTAACCGATCTTGACGTTCATGGCGGCGAGTTTCTTAAACGCTTCCTGCTTGGTCGGCTCATCCATCCACTCAAGCGTTTTGATTCGATCGGCCAAAGCAGCTTTGAGATTGTTAATCATTTCCAAGGCGCGCGCCTTGGCTTCCGGCGGGAAATAATCGGCGACGTAAAGTTTGCCTAGCGCTTCGCCTAAAGCATCATCGGTGGAAGCGACCACGCGTTTCCAGCGCGGCTTGATTTCCTTTGTGCCTCGAAGAATGCGTTCCTTAAAATTGAAATCTTCGTTTGCGAAATCATTCGAGAGCTCGGCCGCCGCGGCATTGACGAGATGCCAGCGCAAATAAGTCTTCCAATCCTCAATGGATGTATTAGTGAAAGCCGCGTTGGCCGCTTTGAAGAACTCGGGCTGATGCACATTGATGTCGCCGGGTTCGGTGAGATTGATCCCTTTCAAGTAATCTGCCCAATTCCAATCAGGAGTGATTTTTTGCAGATTCTCCTGCGTCATCTTGTTGTAATTCTTCTCCGGATCGCGCAACTCGACGCGCGTCCGCGACGCCGTGGCGAGAGAAGTCTCCAGCGCCATGATTTTCTTTGCGTCGCCGGCAGCTTTGTCCGCTGGCTCGCCGAGCAGCGTCAGCATTTTTGTGACATGTTCGACATATGCGGTGCGCTTCTTTTTCGAATCGTCATCGGTCTTGGTGTAATAATCGCGATCCGGCAGGCCGAGCCCGCCCTGTTCCGCCTGCGCAATTTCTCGCGTGCTATCCTTCTCGTCCTGGCCGGAGTCAAAATTAAAAAATGCCGGAACACCGATCGCGTGCAGGTGCGCGATTTCTTTAAGCACATTGGCGCGATCCTTAATCGCGTCGATGCGTTTTAGTTCGTCCTCAAGCGGTTTGATTCGCGCGGCGTCGATTGCTTTCTCGTCCATGCCGCTGGCGTAGTAATCGCCCACTTTTTGGACTTCGGGCGCTGTCTTTGCATCCACATGCGTCGTCGCGGCCTTCTCGGCGATTTTGTGCAGCGCACTGATATTTTTGTCGGTCAACTCGTTGAAGCTGCCCCACCGTGAATATTCCGGCGGCACTGGGTTGCGCTTCAGCCAACCGCCATTCGCATGGAGATAAAAATCGTCCTGCGGTTTAACGGACGTATCCATGTTTTTCAGGTCGAG
>JBIOVE010000155.1:0-3715 GCA_044867565.1 Candidatus Udaeobacter sp.
ATCTCCGTCCGATCGCCGACGATCGCGCCGAATTTTGTCAGCCCGGTGGCGATACTGCCATCGGGTGTCACGACGGCGATTTCGCCGTGATCGAGTTTCACGTTCGAGAGGATCACTCCGGCGCCCAGATGAGCGTGGTGACCAAGGATTGAGTCGCCCACGTAATTAAAGTGTGGCACCTGCACTTCGTCGAAGAGTATGCAATTTTTGAATTCGCACGAGTTCCCCAGCACCACGCCGTCACCGACGATCACGTTTTCGCGCACGTAACAGCCACCGCGAATCTGGCAATTTTCACCGATCCATGCCGGGCCTTTCAAAACAGCACCTTGCTCCACGATCGTTCCTTTGCCGATGAAGACATGGTTGCTGATGAACGGTTTGCCCATTAGCTCGGCCAAAACCGCTGGCTTCAAACGAAATTGCAAATAGCTCGCAATTTGTTTGAGGGCATCCCAGACGTAATTCTGGTTTTCGAACAACTTGGGATGAGCCGTGTGTTCGAGATCAAGAAATTCGGCAGGCGCAAACATTTTCAGCGCTCAAGATGACGAATCGATCCCCGAGTTGCGAGCGCAAATTCTGGGGAGCACAAGCTGCCAGCCTGTAGTTGTCGGCAGCCCTGCCCGCAATCCGTTTGCAGACGCAATTTCGATGATGCCAATTCCCGGTCCCGGCAAGCTGCCGAGACCTGCAGGCTGGTAGCCCTGCGCCCCCCAGATCACGGCGCTCCACGCCGCGTGAGTTTCTGTCCATCTTTTGTGTCGCGCACTTCCCAGCCAAGGCCCAAAATTTCATAGCGCAATTCGTCGCTTCGTTTCCAATTGTTTTCGCGTCTCGCATTCTCGCGGTCTTTTGCCAGCTGCGCCACTTCCGCTGGCACGGCAGCTTCAACGTCAGTTTCGAGATCGAGAACAGTGTTGATCCGTTTCCACCAATTTAACCATGCACTCGCGGAGGAGGCGTCGAGGCCGTGTTGATCCATCGCGCGATTTGCTTCGCGAATTGTCTCGAACAAAAAACCGAGGGCCGCGGATATGTTCAGATCGTCGTCGAGCGCATTCTCGAACTCAGGTTCCTCAATTGGATGTTGGGCGTTGGACGTTGAGCGTTGGACGTTTTCTTTTTCTGTAACTTCGCGCAGGCGTTGCAACCATTCATCGATCCGGCCTAACGACTCGCGCGCTTCTTTCATTCCCTCCCAGGTGAAATTGAGCGGTGCGCGATAATGCACGCGCATGAGCGCGTAACGAATTTCGCGGCCGGTGTAGCCCTTCTCCAGAAGATTCGGCAGCGTATAGAAATTGCCGAGCGACTTCGACATCTTCTGTCCATCGACCAGCAAATGCGCGCAATGCAGCCAGTAGCGCACAAATTTTTTTCCAGTGACGCCTTCACTTTGCGCGATCTCCGCTTCGTGATGCGGAAAAATGTTATCGACTCCGCCGCAATGGACGTCGATCTGATCGCCGAGTAATGCGGTCGCCATCGCGCTGCACTCGATGTGCCAGCCGGGACGGCCACGACCCCACGGACTTTCCCATGCCACGTCGCCATCATCTTCGTCCCACGCTTTCCAAAGCGCGAAATCGCCGATGTGTTCCTTGTCGTATTCGTCGTGCTTCACCCGGCCGGTCGATTGCAACTGCGTGAGATCGAAATGCGCGAGCTTTCCGTAATCGGGAAATTTGTTGATGCGAAAATAAACCGATTTGTCCTCTGCTTGATAAGCAAGGCCTTGCGAGATAAGCGTGCCGATCATCTCGATCATCCTGTCGATGTAACGCTGGCCGGTCGCGGAGGGAAACTCATCCGCGCGTTTGATTCTCAGCGTTTCGATATCTTCAAAGAATGCCTGTTTGAAAGGTGCGGTAAATTCCGAGAGCGCAATGTTGGCTTCGCGTGCGCCGCGGATCGTTTTGTCGTCCACGTCGGTGATGTTCATGACACGGTGCACTTTGTAACCGCGCAGTTCGAGATGGCGCTGAAGCAAATCTTCGAAGATATAGGCGCGGAAATTTCCAATGTGCGCGCGACTGTAAACAGTTGGCCCGCAAGTGTACATGTCGATCTCGCGCCCGGTCGGATCGCGCGGCTGAAATTCTTCGATCTCGCGCGAGTACGTATTAAAAAAGCGCATTTGTCATGTCGAGCAAAGTCGAGACATCTCTCATTGTTTTCTGATCAACGGTAAGAGATTCCTCGACTCCGCTGCGCTCCGCTCGGCATGACAATGTAGTCATTCCTGGTCCACCGTTGCCACCGCCATCGCAGCGATACCTTCTCTACGGCCGATCGCGCCGAGGCCTTCATTTGTTGTCGCCTTGATGCCAATGCGCGATTCATTCACGCCGATCGCTTGCGCAATTATTTTTCGCATCGCCGGAATGTGCGGCGCGATTTTCGGGGCCTCGGCGAGAATTGTTGCATCAACATTGATTGCACGCGCCTTAGTCTTCGCCAGCAGCGTGTTTACCTTTCGCAAAATGTCGATGCTGCTCATGCCGCGAATTGATTCATCTGTATTGGGAAAGTGTTGGCCGATGTCGCCCGCGGCAATTGCTCCCAGCAGTGCGTCTGCGATTGCGTGCGACAAGACGTCCGCGTCCGAGTGTCCTTCAAGCCCACGCGAGTGCGTGATCTCCACGCCGCCGAGGATCAGTTTTCGTCCCTTCGCAAGACGATGCACGTCGTAGCCGATTCCACATCGAATCATCGGGTCAGAGTTTTAAATCGATCACGCCATTCGAGGCGACAATGCTGTATTTGTCTTTCATATCTTCACGCGGATGAAGATCCACGGTTCCGCCGGCGGTTTCAATCAAGAGCCAGCCTGCGGCAACATCCCAGAGACTGATTCCCTGTTCGATGTAAGCATCGAGACGTCCGCAAGCGACGTAGGCCATGTCGAGCGCCGCGCTGCCGAGTAATCGGCATTTACGCGCGCGATGAATCATCTTCTGCAACAACGGCAAGCCAGCTTCAATTGTTACGCCGGTCTTGGAGAGTCCAACCGAGACCACGGCTTCAGCGAGGTCCGCGCGGTCGCTTACCTGAAAATGACGGCCATTCAATTTCGGGCTTTCGCCTTTTTGGCCTGTCCACATCTCTTCACGGATTGGATCGTAAATGACACCCACCATGATCTCGCTCCCGACACGTAACGCGATCGAGATGCAAAAATGCGGGATGCCGTAGAAATAATTAACGGTGCCATCAAGTGGATCGACGACCCATTGATGCTCACTGGATTGATCGCCCACGATGCCTTCTTCGCCATAAAGCGCGTGCTCGGGGAATTCTTCGAGAAGCAATTTGGTAATTACATCCTGCGTCTGAACATCAATTTCCAGTTTGATATCGTGCGCCTGGGCGGAATTCACGCGCAGGGGTTGTTGAAAATTCTTACGAAGCAGTTCGCCCGCGGCACGTGCAGCTTTCTCCGCCGTATTGAGATAATGCTTCACGATAGACTACCTCGCACAATGGACACGAAGTGCACAACGGAAATGAACGATACCACTTATTTCCTGTAGCGGCCCCGAAAGCTTTTCAGGTTGCTCGAATCAAGGAGTGACGGTTTCTCAGCCGTCACGTTTAACTCGACAGCGGGGAAACCATCGTTCCTTGTGAGCGGCGCGAGAACATATCATGGAATACCAGCGCCGCGCTTCGCACAGCGAAGCGGCTACAGAAGAGCGAAAAAAAACCGGGA
>JBIOVE010000156.1:0-11488 GCA_044867565.1 Candidatus Udaeobacter sp.
CAATCCAACTCACCACATCCAGAAAAAGATAAAGAAGAGCGACTGACCATTCGTGCCTCACAAAGCGCCGCAAGCGTACAAGCAGTTTCCGGCGAAAAGTGCTTTGATTTGACTCCCGCTGACCTAAGTTCTCCGCTCCAAGGCCAGGAAATTTTTGGGCTACAAATTTGGATTGTTCGCTACTCGCCATTGGGGGCCGGAATGATATGCTCAACCGGCAGAACTGGAAAGGTCCCTTTTTCCCATCGAGACCTCAGCCGTCGAAATGGAGGGGCGACCTCTGTGTCCATTATCCCCTGGACGGGACCGAGTCCATCCCTCCAAAGTTTGCGCATCTGCTGCAGTCATTCACTATTCGCCAGTTCTCGCCTGTTCCGCGCGAGCTGACATTTCTCGCGTCTTAATCACGATTACGAACTCGTACCACGAGAGCAGACAACACAGCACCCAACCCCGGTAACCGTCACGAAAACCTTGTTTCCAGATGTAGTGGTAAAAAAAACGAAGCGCAGGACGGCATGGCGTGCGCATCGCAAACTTCTTTAACCATCGTTTGCGCTCCAGCGTCGTTGCAAATGGGGTCGCTCGTAACGCTTTCTGTCCTGCCCCCTGATACGATTGTTCGCGCGCTGCAGCTTCCCACGTTGAATAGCGATTGTGTTTCTCGACGAAACTGACGATATCGGGATAGGCGTAATGCTCCATCGGTGCGGAAAGATATTCTGCCCGACCATTGAGCAACACGTGCTCGTGCACTTCATTATCTCCGCATCGAACATCACCATCGATTTCAATCCGTTCGTATCGCCCGAGCCGATGCCGGAACAGCCGCAAATTCCAGCTCGGAAAATAACCGCAGTGATTGATCCAGCCGTCGAGAAACCAAAAGTGACGATTCAAATAGAATCCGTCCACATCATCGCGCCGAACTGCGTCGCGGATTTGTTTTTCCAATTCCGGAGTGATTCGCTCGTCTGCATCGATGATCAGCACCCAGTCATGGCGCCAGGGGATATTTTCCAGAGCCCAATTCTTTTTCCGTGGGAATTTTCCATTCCATGGAAACTGGACTACCTGCGCTCCTGCCATAGTGGCGATCTCCTGCGTCCCGTCCGTGCTCGCCGAATCGACCACGACGAGTTCTTCTGCGAAAGCAACCGTGGCGAGACATTCACGCAAATTAGCCGCTTCGTTTTTAACCGGAACCAACACCGATAACGGCGTCCGCCCATTGTCTTGCTCGCTCATCGACTGATCTCGCGCCGCTTGCTTTCACGCCCGGGATTTCCGACAACGATCACCCATGGCCTCACATCCTTCATGACGACTGAGCCAGCGCCGACAATCGCCCCTTCACCGATGGTAACTCCCGGCCCAACGAACGCATCCGCGCAAATCCACGCCTCTGCGCCGACGCTGATCGGCGGGCGCAGTAACGGAAAATCCGATTTCGTGTGATCGTGCGTGCCAGCACAAAGATGGGCACGATGCGAGATCGTTGCGCGCATCCCGATCGTGATTGTTCCGAGATTATAAATAAAGGCGTGCTCACCAATGGCGCTCTCGTCTCCTGCCTCCAGGTTCCATGGGAAATAGATAGTCGTGGAAGGGTAAACATGAACATTGCGACCCAACTTTGCTCCAAAGCACCGTAGGAGAAGCCGCCTCCAACCGAAACAGGGCCTCGGACTAAATCGGAAGAGCGGTTGCGCAAAAGTCCACAATACTCGTCGGGCCATTTCACACGAAGAATACTTCTGCGCGCGACGGTTCTGTTTAATGTCAAGCATATCTCCTAACTTCTAGCTCCGGATTTTAACCGCACCGTCTCAGGTGGCGTGCCACCGCCAAGCATCCACTTGTAAACCGCACGCATTTGCTGACCGATACGTGGCCACGAAAATTTCTCGGCCACCAGAGTCCGTCCGCGGATACCCATTTGTTTGCGCTCGCCATCGGTCATCTCGAGTAATTGCCTTAGGCCCGCGGCGGTCTCGTTCGGGCTCGCGCCGATGCCCAACGCCGCGTCAGCGGCAAAGCCTTCAGGCAGATTGCATTCGGGGGTCATCAGCACCGGTTTTGCGTAAGCCCAGGCTTCTAGTGCGGCCATCGGGAGGCCTTCGCTAAGCGATGGTAATACAAAAGCGTCGCACGCGCGGTAACACGCATCCTTGTGCTCGCCAAATTGCTGACCTAGAAATGTAACATTGGTTGCCAGCCCGAGATCAATGGTCAGTTGTCTGAGCCGCGCCCCATACCCGCCCTGATCCCAGCCGGCAATAGCTAAGCGCCATGAGTTGAGACCTGAGGAATGAGAGCTGAGAATTACTTTCCAGGCGCGAATAAGATTCGCCAGATTTTTCTTGGGATGCAATCGACCGAGATAAAGCAGCACTCTGCGGTCAGATGTCAGATGTCTCGTATCAGTGGCCGGCGGTTTGTTGTCAGCGATCTGTTGCTCGAGATCGGGCAGATCAATTCCATTGGGAATAACACAGATCGCATTCCGCAGACCGAACCGGACCGCACTTGTGTATTCGGCTTCCGAATTGACGTGAAAACAGGCTGCGCTGCGATGTGCGGCGTTTTCCCACAAGGCTCGAGCCAAATGCTTTTTCCACGCGGAATTTCGTAACGCCCACGGATCAAGCATACCGTGTGCAGTGTACATTACAGGCCCCTTGGTGCGTCGATGCCACTGATATCCAGCCAGTGAAGAGTATGTCCAGAGCCCATGCACATGCGCAATATCGGGACATATCTCCGCGAGATATTGCGCATAGCCGGGGGCGTAGCCGAAACTGCGTGCAAAACCGGGTGAGAAAACGGCTGGCCGTAAAGGCGCCCACCCTGGGATGTCCGCCTTTGTGAATTCATCCTCCACGCCTAGGACGGCAATCTCTTCTTCGCGGCAGCTTGTCTGCGCAAGTCGTCGGCAAATCTCAAATAGACCGCCAGCCTTTCGCGAAACCGAATTCAGCAGGAACGCAATCTTCATCGCCGAAATCGCTTCGCACCAAACAGGATTGCGCTATGAAATACTCGAAATTTCCTTTGCGGAAGATCTGTCGCCATTATCGCGGCACGCTCCAGTCCCTCGCCGAAACGATTCGGCCCGAAGGTCGCTGCGATCTTACGGCTCGCGTCTCCAAAGCGCTCTCGTTCGTGGTCGGACAACGAAGCCATCTCGAATAATCGCGAGGCCAGCTCCTCCTCGTTTATCGGATCAAAAGTAAAGCCATTCTCCTGCATTAATTCCGGCACGCATCCGCAGCGATTGGACACGATTACTGGCAAACCCGACGCGATTGCTTCATTCACAACCAACCCCCATTGTTCGGTCGTGCTGGCATGAACGAACGCTTTCGCCAGCCCATAGTAAACCGGCAACTCATTATATTGCTTGAAGCCGGGAAGGTGAACGTGGTCGCGCAAGTTGAGAGTTGAGAGTTGAGAGTTGAGAGTTTCCCGCAGCGGCCCATCACCGAGAAGGACGAGGTCCCATGGTTCCTTTCGACCAGTGACTGCTGAGGACATTCCACCGGCCTCTGACATCTGGTGATATTCTGCATAAGCGCGCAGCAAAGTCGGGAGATTCTTTTTTTTAATAAATCGCGCCGACGCGAGGAAGTAATTCTCCGGCAAACCGTATTCCGTTCTAACTTCTCTCTCCGAGCTCCTAACTTTCTTCGCGCGCTGAGCGAAGTAATCGTTGTCCACCACGTCATATCCCATGAAAACTCCGTCACGCGGCATTCCAAGCTCGACTAGATAATTCACGTGACGCTGACCGCCAACGAGCGCAGATGAATAAAGATCGACAATCCGGCGCTTGACCCACTCACGCCATCGAACCCGTTGCTCATCGAGCGCCGTACTTTCGGACATCAAGATTGCCGGCGTGCCAGTTTTCGCGCACCACCGAACCGCGGCAATTGCGGCAATATCCGACCATCCCGGAATCGCCACTGCGTCGGGGCCGCACCTTTGTAACGCATCGTCAAGCCGTTCAGAAACCCGCTTCGCGGACATCGTCCGTGTATCTCCGCTAGGAAACAAGGTCACTCGCGAATATCCCGCGGCGTCTTCGACCGGTGACCAGGCATACTCCTGCGTTTCCGCGGCGATCTCGATGCCGGTGACATCGCAATGGCGCGCCGCTGCTTCCAGTCGCGCGCAATGATAGGGACCGAAGTGATCAAAAATGACAGCGACTCTCACTTTGAGAGGAGCTCAGCCGAGACAGAGGATGCCGAAAACGGAGCAGTGGCAACACCACGCTCTTTTGCATAGAATGCAATCGCGCTGATAAAGATCAGGCTATAAATAAACGAGGGCAGGAAATCTATCGTTTGATGCGTCGCAGCACGCATCGCTGATGTCGTGATTTGAATATAGAGGATTTGCGCCACGATACCGTTGGGGCGGCTCGCCGCAACCCAGAGAGTCTTAAATAAGTATCCCACCGCAGCAAAAAACAGGCAGCCAAAATAACCGAATTCGTTAAACGAATCCCCCATGCCCGTGACAGTTAGTCCAACCGGCAGCCGAAATCCAAGCACGTCGTAAACGAAGTCGCTCATGTCGCGCTGTTCCCCCCCAATCATGAGCGAGTCCTTAAAATCTCTGCCCAAGAACTGCGCTGGAACAAACCGGAAAACAATCTGGTTCCAGTAGCCCACACCAAATTCGTAATTTCCTGTCTCTTCCGTTGCCGCGATTAGCGCCGTCGCATTTTTCAATTCACTGATCGCATCAGGATCAAGAGCGCCCCGAAATTGCTCTGTAAAATTGATCTCCTTGAACGCCTCCAGGGGATCTTCTTTGGCCAGTTGCCGGTATTCCGCAGTCGAGGGAATAAAGAGCGTCGCGGCCAGGACTGCTGCAATAATCGCCCAGCGCGGCGCGGCTTTTCCCTTAATGAAAAAGATTCCGAGTCCTACGGACATAAGAAAGAGCACGGTCGGCTCGCGCCGCCCGTGAAACAGAGCCGCTTGCATCGGGATCACGGCGGCGCCGAATGCAGCAAGCCACGCAACAATCCATCCTCTCTTGAGCGCGCAATAAAAACAGATTGCAAAGCCGGGATAAACGAGACCACCGAAGAAAAGGTAAACTGTCGAGATCCCAGTCATCCTGCTCGACAATTCTTCCTCCGGCAGACTGCCGAACTTATGTGTGAAGTACCAGCCGGCGAGCACGAGGACAATGCCGCCCTGCAAAAAGCGAGTCAGGTCGATGGGAATATTGAGTTTGGAAAGAAGCGCCGAATGAGGGCGGCGTTGGTAACCCAGCCAGCAGCACGCCAGACACAGGAAACACATCAGCAGCGTCATCCGGAGATAAATGCCTCCCCATTCGTTTCGGTAGAGCGCATAGGCTTGCGGAAGAATGAAAGCGGTAAACGTTGCGCCCATGAAGTAAGGGAATTCGTAAATCAGACGCGGGCGCACAACGGCTGCCACCAGTAACACAACACAGGTTAACGCGAATGGAATAAAGAAATTGGGCATTTCTTAGAGAACAGGAGCCAGAACATAGCAGTTGGAAGAGAGGAGCCAATCTTCGATGTTTAATCTGTGATCTTCCATCTTCGACTCCTATCTTCTATTCTTCACTCTTCGATTCCACCGTCAGTGGCTGAAGTTCTTTCTTCAGGTGGTCGGCGAGCCGGATCGCCAGAGCAGTGATGGTCAGGGTCGGATTAGCATAGCCTCCGGTGCAAAACACCGAACTTCCAGCGACAAAAAGATTGCTCGTCTCATGGACGCGACAATTTGCATCTACAACGCCTGCCGCCGGACTGTTGTGCATGCGAGTTGTACCCATGTGATGGTGCCCGCCTCCCGAATGAACCCGTGGATGCTGAAGCGGCACGAAACGCCCAAGACCGGCGCGTTCGAACGACTTGGTCAGTAGCGCACCGGCACGGTGTGCGCTGTCTCGGGTCTGTTCACCCATTCGCCAGGTGACCAAAGTTTTCTGACATCCGAATCCATCCAATTGCGTCGAGAGCGAAACCCGATTCGAAGGATCAGGTGGTTGCTCAAGAAAAAATTCCGGCTCCATGCTCCCGAATCTTTTTCCCGCGTTTGGCAACCTCGACCAAAAACGCGGGAAAGCCTGCTTCGGCGTGCGGAACTGTCGCCAGGCGTATGCCAAAATATCGCCACAGTTTACGCAAGCATGAGGCGCGAGCGCGAGCGACCGTCGAAATTCCTTCTGTCGCGCGAGTATGCGCATTTGCCGAGCGGCCTCGATCCCTTTGGAACGGTAACCCTTCGGTCTGGGCCAAAGGACGCCGGACAAATTCAACAGCCGATTCTCGCGCAGAACAGCTTCCGGCAAAGTCAAACGCCCGAGCAAGTACTGCCCATGCACCGCCCTTAGATCGTACAACCCAAGCAGAAAGAAGAAGGCAGGCGAGGGGGGGACCCACTCGCAAAAATAATACAGTGGATGGTCCATGAAGAATCTACCGACTAGATCCCTGGAATTGCCGATTCCTGCGGGGAACACTCTATTTGAGAGCAGCAGTAAACGGGCGTTTTCGATGCCACCAGCTGCCAGAACAAAAACGCGCGCCCGAATCTGCACCTGTTTTCGATTGGATGTTAGCACGCACAAATGTTCGATTCGATCAGAGCCTTGAGCGGGAACTAAGTCGGTTACAGTGGCTCGTAAAAGACAGTCGATATCGCTGCGCGCGTTGATCATTTTCCTAGCGGCCGTCAAAAACGGCTCGAAAGGCCGGATCTTATACATGCGGGTTATCACTTCCTCCGCTGGAAGCCGAAGGCACCGATTTTGTTCGTCCTCCCACGCTCCACCGTCGTAAGCATTCGAGGGAATCCCCCACAATTCTTCGGCCCGAATGTAGTATGGGTCCAAATCAGTGCGCGTAAACGGCCAGCCGCTGTAAGGGACCCAGTCACGCCTTTCAAAATCGATCGTATCCAACGGCACCAGCCTCGCTGCGCGCGACATGTCCGGAAGCTCAGGGCTCCATAAGGTCATTGTCCCGCCGAATTGGGACCTGCGTGAGTCAATCAGCGGAAAATATTCGCCAGTTGTGTCGTCTCCCTGCAGCAAGGACTGCCGCTCCGGGTCGTAATCCATTGCGCCGTTCTCTACCACCAGAATGTGCAGCCCAGCGTCCGCGAGTTCCCGGCACAACGTCAACCCGGCGGGCCCGCTGCCAATGATGCAAACATCAGCCGTTAACCGCGCATTATCTGCAAGTTCGCGACCGTCCTGAAACATTACGGTTGCACCTTTTCAAAGCAATCGATGAATATGTCCCGATATTGCAGGCGCAGGGCCGGCCAGCTGAATCGCTGGCGAACACTTTCGCGCCTCTCGGTAGCGGCTTCCAGTGTGTTTCCTCTCGACAGCGCGATGCTTATCTGTTCAGCAAGTACACCTTCTTTCGACAAGTCAGCGAGGATTCCTTGATCGCCGAGCACGAACCGCATCACCGGATGATGGTGCGCGATTACCGGCAATCCATGAATCAGCGCTTCCAGAAAAACACGACCAAAGCCTTCCTGCAATGAGGCCAGCGCGAAGAGATCGGCCGCGCGATAATAATCCGCGACTTGGTCGCGCGGAACGGATCGCGCGGTGAAGTTTGTCTCACCAAGTTTTTGTCGAGCGAGCGCGAGAATCGCCGTACTTTCCTTATCCATCGTTCCAAGCAGAACAAGATAAGGACGCGGCACCGCCAGTCGGGCCACTTCACTCACGAGATAATCCATCCGTTTCTGTTTCGGCGAGATCCATCCTACGCTCAAAACAATCGGACGATCGATCGGAAGCGCTAGTTTTCTCCGCAATTCGCGTCTTGTATTTTTATCTCGATCAGGCGCTCCATCCGGAACATTGATGCCGTACGGCACCATTCGATGCCGGTCAGGTGGTTCACCGGCCGCTATCGCTTCTTGGAGATAAAATGGTGCGACCTGATGAACGTAATCGGTGCGATCAAACGGCGGATGACATGGTCCGCCGTTCGAAAAGAGCAACCGAAATGGAACGCCGATCCATTTGCGCCAGCGAAACAATTGAAAGCCGAGATTTGAATCGCTGTAAAACACAATGTCTGGCCGACGTTTGCGAATCGCGTGCACCATCGGTGCGAAACTCGATAGTTGTTCAGCCACGTAACTGTCTCGTCGAATGCACGTCCCAAGTAATCGCGCGATCCGACCAGTGCGCGGCACACTCCAGAGGACATGTTCGTCCGCTCTCTCTTCACCGGCTCCTTTGTAAAGCGTAATGTCCAGCCCTTCGGTGCCATGTAATCCATCAAATGCTTGACGGAAGAAGATCTCAATACCGCGGTCGATGATGCCGAGACCGCTGCAGGCGAATAAAATCTTAAGCTGCATTGCTATTGGCGCTCGATAATACACCGGACCAGTGGATCTCTTTTAAGAAATCGTCGAACACTCTTGCCTACCAATTATGCCTCATTTTCGCCCGAGGCTCATTAGCGCCTATCGCAGTAACTTAGGCGACCGGTAGCAGGCACTCGTACTTGAACCAATTTCAAGCGCCAGCCGGGAAGCGGGTGTTCACGTACATGGCATCCGCCCAAACCGGCTCGTGCCCGTGAAAAAAAGGTGGAGATATACCGTAGAGTCGAAACTTGGCTTGATCGAGCATTCGATCAACGGATGTGAAACTAGGATTTCTGTTGTAGGGTTGGCAATAACTAATCTCCAACAGTAAAGCATGTGCTCGTTTGAGAACATCGGACGCACCGGCCAAAACCTCTTGCTCCAGGCCTTGCACATCGATCTTTAAGAGAGAAACCTGAAGATCACTCGGGACAATCTTATCGAGTGTTCGCATGGCCACAGGAAATGTACTAGTTACATCGAGCACATCCGCCGGATACTTGCGAATAAACTGCCGAGCAGGGTGAAGGACACTGCTAAGCTTATCGTCATTACAGCGGTGAAATTGAACGGTCCTCTCTGACGCGCCAAGCGCAGCTTCGATGATCTGGACCTTTGGGAATCGATGCCGCAGCAGCTCGCAGCAGTGAGGTTGCGGCTCTATAGCAATGATCGTATGCGGTTTGACCAGACACTGAACGGCTTCAATAAAATCTCCCCTGTTGGCACCAACATCAATTAATGAAAATCTCGGGAAGTGCCGAATTGAGAGCGGCCAGAGTTCGTAACGACAGGCCTCCACTGCTTTGAGGATCCTTCTTGAATCGCGAGTGGAAAGGCCAAGTTGGCGCAATCGCAACTTTATTCGACGACGTTCTATCAAACCAAACGGAATGCCGTCGCGGATTAGATGCTTCAACATGGAAAACCCCTCAAAATCTTAGGCGCTCCCATGTTTCGGTTCCATCCAAAACCATGACATTCGTTCGGGTCGCGACTCCCCGACGGCCCAACGAAAATACGATTCCGGCAGCCATTCAGTATAGAAGTCTTTAAAAGGAAAATCCGCGATCGTCCGGTTTTGCTGCCAGGTGTGAGTGATATTGTGAGTAGCGACAAATCTTTCGCGGATTTTCTCCGTAATGCCTCTCTCAACGAACTCATGTAATTCCACGAGAATCGATGCACGCCGGAGCGACGGCACGGCGGTTGGATCAAGCAGAACAGCTTCATAGCCCTCCACATCGCAAATGACCAATAGCCGCGGTGTATTGGTCAAGGCGCGCTCAAGATCCTCCGGCTCGCATCTACCGTGAATTTCCACGCGATCTCCAACATCGTTTAATCTCACCATCTCCGCCAACAGCGCCCGCTCTTTCGCTTCCGTCTCAAAAGCGATTATCCGCGCCTTCGGATTTCGCAGCGCCATGCCTACAGCATAATAACCTTCAGCCGCCCCGACATCGACAATGAGCGGGACTTGCAAGGCGCACGCTTCCTCGATAAATAGGTTGAGCTCACGCTCGTAAATACCCAGCAACTTTGGAATGTGTACTTGCGCACGGTCGCCGTCGTTATGGATAAGGCGCATTCCAGAGAAAGGGCCGCAAAAGACACGTCCTTTAGTATGCATACGAACGAGGTGTTTGAGATGCCCGCCAGGCCGAAACTGCGCAGGAACGATGGCTTTCAGAATTTTGGCAATCACTCTTCGGGAAGCTCACCCCGAACCTGTGTGGCAATGCTTGCGGGGATCGGTTGCGGTCCACCACCCTGCGGAAACCTTGGGCGTTGCCGATCCAAAAGCGGTAAGCAAAACGTATGGACGAAGCGTTGCACAAGGCGAATGTGCGGCGCTCTGAGATGGTTTGTCCGATGCACGAGCGACAACTCCGTCCCAGGCTGCCAGCATTTTAAGCCAGGCAAATTGTCCGGTGTAACAAACTTTTTCCAATCGCGTTCTGTCCATTGATGTAATTCCGGCCGTGACCAGTTCGCACGGTTTTCGTCATCGCTCATCATCATGGCGCGCAAACGGCAGCGACGTTCAAGCTGGATCGGATCACGGTGAGGATAATGCCGGATCGGCATTCTCTCCCGCGCCACGTAACCGGCATTAAATGGGAACGAAACCGTCGGAGGCCATTGCATCGTCTCGCGATAACGGCACAGACGTGGCTCAGTGTACTCACTGACTGTGTAATGGCGGCGGCGCCCTTCAATCGGACGTTCCCGATCATTCAAGGTCTCCTTGCCGCGATTCCATGCCTCCACTTCCGACTGAAGGAATCGGAAATCGTAATATTGATGATAAGCAACGGTCTCATGTTTATGCATCCAATTTTCTACAAACTCTGGTGGAGAAATGTGATGAAACTCGTCGGCATCAACGCGCAGAAACCAATCGCCCTTGTGCATCTTTTGTCGCGCGATATGAAACATATATCCGCGCAGACGCGTCTCCGAGAAAAAGACCGGCTCTTTTTGCATTGGCACGACGCGTTTGTGGCGTGCCGCGAAGTCTTGGACGATTTCCCAGCTATTATCGCCGCTCCCTGTATCGAAAACGTAAATCTCATCCGCCCATCCAAGCAGACGATCAAGGCATTGGCCAATGATGTCGGCTTCGTCGCGGATGGGTAGAAGGGCGAAAAACTGAGGCATCGGCTCGGTTTATTCAGCATCCGCGCGCGTCAAGCGGCTGAAAGTTTCACGCAAATCAAGTTCCCGTTCCCAAGTGGCAGATTTCAAACTGTGAACAATACCATAGCCTCTTGCCACAAGCTCTTCTGGGGTTCCAGACAATCCTCGATGCTGCACACCGAAGACCTCACCGGGCTGGTTAAAATCTCTTACCTCCCAGCCGGCAGCGGTTGCCAGTAGCGAGAGGACAGGGTCATCGGTAATTTCAGTGTCAACCCACGCCCAGCCATTCAGCCAACCGCGATTTCGCAGGTCATCCAACAACTCCCGACGCACCGCGAAGCCGCCGCCCTGGGCACGACTGCCGAGGCGGTACCCACACACTTTTCCCGTTCTGGACGCTGACAATGCAGTTGAAATAATCTTTCGAACTTCGCGAGGTG
>JBIOVE010000157.1:0-9108 GCA_044867565.1 Candidatus Udaeobacter sp.
AAGACGGAAAGGTACTTTTCGATCTTCACGCGGTTTCCTTCGCAGCGAGTTCAACCGCGAGCTTGATCGCTGCAATCATGCTGTCGGGACGCGCGATTCCTTTGCCGGCGATTTCAAAGGCGGTGCCGTGATCGGGACTAGTGCGCGGAAAAGGCAGACCGAGGGTCACGTTCACGCCATTGTGAAATGCATGCAGTTTCAACGGAATCAACCCCTGATCGTGATACATGCAAAGAACGGCGTCGAATTCACCTTCCACTGCACGATGAAAGACTGTGTCGGGAGACAGAGGACCGGTGAATGCAGAAGGTGATTGGTGAGAAGTGAGAAGTGACTGGTTCAACTCGGCGATCGCCGGGTTGATGATTTCGATTTCTTCACGTCCGAGTTTGCCGGATTCGCCAGCATGCGGATTTAAGCCGGCAACCGCGATGCGCGGCGCGGGATTCGCTCGATCCGCCTTCGCAGGGCTACGGCGTGACAAGAAATCCTCGAGCAACAAACCAACGCGAACAATCTCCGATTGCTTGAGCGCGTTTGGAACTTCGCGCAATGGGATGTGCGTAGTGACAAGAGCAACCGTGATTTTCCCGCCGATCAAACACATCGCGAAATTTTTGACGCCGCAGCGCTCGGCGAAAAACTCAGTTTGCCCCGGAAACTTAAAGCCAGCTTCGTACATCCGGGCCTTGTGAACCGGTCCCGTCACAACTGCATCGAGCTCGCCGCGCCGTGCGAGCGTGACCGCTTCCTCAAGCGCCGCCACGGCAGCGCGCGCTGTTTCAAGGCTCGGCTCACCTAATGAACAATCGGGATATTTCCCGACGACCACATATTCGCCGTCTGCCGGCAATGAGCCTGAGCTAAGGGCCGCTCGAACGATCTCAGGGCCAATGCCGGCACAGTCTCCGACCGTAATGCCGATGCGAACAGGCATCACACAGCTTCTTCAACGCGACCGCGCCTGGCAAGCGCGAGGGCGACAGACGTCAGAAAGTCCGAATATAAGCTTTTGCGCGTAAGCCGGCGATCCAGCGTTCCTGAAGATTTTGTGCTTCTTCCTGGATCAGTTTTTTTTCGATTTCGGGTCGAGCTTGAGCAAGCGAACGGGTTGTGCCCCCCTGTTTCTCTTCGACTTTGAGAATGTAGTAATTCCCAGCGTAATCGACGATGTTGCTGATTCTCCCAACCGGCATGTTGAAGGCGATTTTTTCGAGTGGCGCGGCGAGTGTTTTGCGCTCGATCCAGCCCCAATCGCCGCCCAGATCGCGCGTGCTATCCTCAGAATAGGTCTGCGCCATGCGCTCAAACTCGGCGCCGCCCGCCAATTGGCCAAGAACTTCTTCCGCCAGCGCTTTCTGGGCCGCGGCATTCCCGGTATCGGCGTGGCCCTGAATCATGATCATGCGCAATTTGACCTGTTCCTTGTCGGTGAATTGATCGCGGTGTTTCTTATAATAATCTTCTACTTTCGTTGGTGAAGAAATTGGACTGCGCTTGACGTTCTTGGCGCGCATCGCCTGCACGATCATCCTTTCGGTCTCTTTTTGTTTGAATTCGCCCAGCGAATAACTCTGCGCCTCGAGCGTCTTGATAAACGTATTGCGGTCACCACCGAATGATTCCTTGATAATTCCGCGCACTTGTTCTTCCACAAAATGATCCGGAATTTGGTATTGCTCCTTCTTAAATGCCTGAATGATGAGTCGCCGGTCGATCAAGTCCTTCAGCGCCGCTTCTCGCGCTTCTTTCAGCATCTTTTCCAATTCCGCGCCAGTGTATTGCGAACGCAGCAACTTTTCCCGTGGCGCGGACAACTCGCGGATTTGCGAGTATGTGATCACGTCTCCATTCACAACCGCGGCGATGCCATTAATGATTTGGGGCTCGGCGGCGAACGCGGAGCAACAAAGCGGCAAAAGAGCCGGCCCGGAAGCCGCCACCAAAGCGGTGGCGAACCAACGTATCGTGTATCTCATAATTTTTTGATCAGCTCCAGAATCTCCCCGAGATGCTGCTCGATTCCGGCTGCAACTAAACGGGGGAATTTGCCCGCGACAAGTATAAAATCTCCGTGTCGGGTAAGCATCAACTTGCGCTCGCGCACTTCGATACGATTCACGCCGGATTTTGCCGCGGCGAGCTTGATTTCGGTGAGAAGAAACAAATTGTCAACTGCAGGCGGTAATGGCCCAAACCGGTCGCGCCAATCGCGTCGCAGGCATTCCAATTGCTCATGCGTCGTGATTTGCGCGAGGTCGCGATAAGCTCGGATGCGCAGGGCGGCCTCACTGATGAAACTGCTGGGCACGAAGGCGGGCACGCGCGCTTCACCCTCAAGCAAGGGCGATTTCACGCCGCCGCTCCTTGCCTGAACAAACTCCGCTTCATTGGTAGCAACAAAATCGAGCCGCAAATCGACATCAAGCCGGAGCCGCAGTTTGTCACCTTTGAGTTGCGCGACCGCCTGCTTAAGCAACTGGCAGTACAAATCGAAGCCGACCGCCATGATGTGGCCGCTTTGCGCCGTGCCAAGGATGCTCCCCGCCCCCCGAATCTCGAGGTCGCGCATGGCGATGCGAAAACCGGCGCCGAGCGAGCTGTACTGTTTAATGGCATTGATCCGCTTGCGCGCGGCGCCGATTGTCATCATTTCGCGCGGGAGAAGAAGATAGGCGTACGCCTTGTGTTCGGCCCGGCCAACGCGTCCACGTAATTGATAGAGATCGGCGAGGCCGAATCTATCGGCGCGATCGATGATGATCGTATTGGCGTTTGGAATGTCCAAACCGCTCTCGATGATTGTCGTGCAAACGAGCACGTCGATTTTTCCGGCGATGAATCGCGCCATGACCGCTTCGAGTTCGTCGGACTCCATCTGGCCATGCCCGACTTCAACCCGCGCTTGCGGGCAAAGATGGATGATACGATCGCGTGCGCGCTCGATGGTCATTACTCGGTTGTGCAAAAAGAAAACCTGGCCCTGCCGCTCGAGTTCGCGATTAATTGCCTCGCGAACGATTCGCTCATCGTAGGCGGACACCACTGTTTCCACGGGCAGCCGATTGAGTGGCGGCGTTTCGATCGTGGACATGTCTTTTACGCCTACAAGTGAAAGGTAAAGCGTGCGTGGAATCGGAGTGGCGGAGAGCGTCAAGACATCGACCAGTTTAAACAGCTCTTTGAACTTTTCTTTGTGCAGAACTCCAAAACGCTGTTCTTCGTCGATCACGACCAGGCCGAGATCTTTGAACACGACGTCGCCGGAGATAAGTCGATGCGTGCCGATGACGATATCGACGCCGCCTTCGCGCAAAAGTTGCAGAATTTTCTTTTGTTCCCCCGGTGAACGGAAGCGACTGAGCATCTCGATTCGCACTGGGTAATCGAGCATGCGCTGCCGAAAAACTTCGAAATGTTGCTGGGCCAGAACCGTCGTCGGCGCGAGGACCGCAACTTGTTTGCCGTCCATGACCGCTTTGAATGCAGCGCGAATCGCGACTTCGGTTTTGCCAAAGCCGACATCACCGCAAATCAAACGGTCCATCGGCTGCAGGCGCTCCATATCGATTTTCGTGTCGATGATTGCTTTTAGTTGGTCCGGCGTTTCGCGGAACGGGAACGAATGTTCGAATTCCGCCTGCCACTTGGAATCAAGAGCAAACGCGTGCCCGGGATGCATCTGCCGCTCCGCCTGGACCGCAAGCATTTTGCCGGCGTAATCGAAGACGGATGCCGCGGCGTTTTTCTTGGCGCGCATCCATTTGGCATCGCCGAGCGAGCTGAGGGGCGGCGATTTTTTCCCGACCCCGACATACCGCGAAACAAGGTAGGCTTGTTCGAGTGGGACGTAGAGTTTGGCTTCATCGGCAAACTCGAGCGCCAGGACTTCCTGGGATCCATCGATAGGGGCAGCCGTGCCGGTTGCAATGTTTGGAGAAGCAGGCGACACGCCTGCCGCTACCGGTGCGAGCCGGATCAAGCCCAAGAAGCGCCCGACGCCATGTTCAAGGTGCACGACCAGATCGCCCTCGTTTAATTCGCTGAAATCGATCTGCGCACGATGGCGTTCTGCGCGCCGCAATCGCCGGCGGCCATGTGCCGCCAGCCTTCCAAATAATTCAGCGGCCGAAAGTACGACCAGATTGGCGGCCGGAAAGCAAAAACCGCTGGCGAGCGCGCCTTCAACCAGATCGACGTCATCAACAGCGTCCCCCATGATTTCGCGGAAGCGCTCGATTTCGCCTTCGGTCTGAAAATAGATGACGATCCTGGCCTTGTTTGCGCGCCATTCCTTTAAGCGGGCGGCAAACTGCGCGCGTTTAGTTTCGATGAGTATGAGATCGCCGATTGCGAACTCGCCGATCTCGCAATCTTGGAACGCGCCGCTAAAGTCTTCCGGACCGATCTCAATCCAGCCTTCGCTGGTCTGAATGTTCGCGTTGGAAGTTTTTTCCGGTTCGATATCGACCTTGAGATGATCGCGTGCGACGTAATCGCGGACGACGCCGCTTTGATCTTCCGTCGCTCCCAGGAAAATATCGACCGAGGTCAAATCACGCACCGAGGTTTGAGTATCAATGTCGAACTCGCGCAACGATTCGATTTGGTCGCCAAAAAATTCCAGGCGCACCGGTAAAGGCGCCTGCCAAGAATAAACATCGACAATGCCCCCACGGACGGCGAATAGCCCGCGCGTCGTGACTTGAGCGACGCGTTCGTAAGCAGCGGCCGCGAGTTGCTCCAGCAGATGCTCCATCTTCTCGTTCGCCCCGCGCCGAAGTTGAGCGACCGCGGATTGGAGCGCACCGCGTCTTGGCGCAGCTTGATCGAGACTTGCACGCGTAGCGACGATGAGATGCGGATCGGTCTCGCGCTCGACCTGCGTGAGCAACGCGAGCCGTTCCGCCGCGATTTCTGGATCGGGCAAAATATTTTCGACGGCGGCAAACTCGGCTTCCGGCAGGAAGAGCGCGGTCGGGTGCCAGTTTAGTACGCTCTCGTAAAGCAATTCTTGAGAATGAACGTTGGGACAGAGGACCCAAATTGTCTTGTCGATCTTCCGCGCGATTGTGGCGACGAGAAATGCCTGCGCCGACTGGATGACGTGCGAAAACTGCACCGGCCACTGGGCTCTCTCAATTGCGCGAATTTTGCGCGTAATTGGCTCGCTCGCCGCAGCGATTTCCAAAAGGTCTGTGCGTCTCGATTTCTGCACGGGTTAGCTGTCGCCGAAAAGAAGCGAGAGTTCAAAGCCGCTCGGCCACTGTAGACCGTTCGCTCTGCCAGGCGCAGCGCTGGTGTAGCAGGCCGCGATCCTCGCTCTGTGCGGATGCCTTCGCCAAGCTTTGGCGTGCCAGGGAAGCCGGCGGCCTACAGTTTGCGACCGATGGCTGCGGCGACGGCGCGAAGCCGCGGAACGAGATTGGCGAAAATTTCTGGGGTGAGCGCTTGATCGCCGTCGCTTTTGGCCAGCTCGGGTGAGTCATGCACCTCGATCATGAGCGCATCCGCCCCGGCAGCGAGGGCGGCGAGCGACATCTGCGGAACAAATTCGCGCAGACCGATCGCGTGTGTGGGATCGACAATGACCGGCAGATGCGTTTTGGCTTTCAAGAGCGGAACGGCGCTCAGATCGAGCGTGTAACGCGCCGCTGTTTCAAATGTGCGAATGCCACGCTCGCAGAGGACCACATTCATGTTGCCCTCACTCAGGATGTATTCCGCGCTCATGATCAGATCGTTGATCGTGGCGCTGAATCCGCGCTTGAGCAGAACGGGTAGCCTGCTGCGTCCCACCTCCTTCAAGAGAGAGAAGTTGTGCATGTTTCGAGTGCCGACCTGAAGACAATCCGCGTATTTTTCGATCACGGAGAGATCTCGCGCATCC
The DNA here is from genome assembly GCA_044867565.1 of Candidatus Udaeobacter sp. Lineage (GTDB taxonomy): Bacteria > Verrucomicrobiota > Verrucomicrobiia > Chthoniobacterales > UBA10450 > Udaeobacter. Next base: position 5,891 of record JBIOVE010000157.1, read on the forward strand.
ATGATTTCGGTGATCACGGGCAGGCCGGTTTCGGCGCGCGCTTCGGCCAGAAATCGAAGTCCGTCTTCGCGTAAGCCTTGAAAACTGTAGGGTGAAGTGCGCGGTTTGAATGCGCCACCGCGCAAAATTTTCGCGCCGGATTTTTTCACGATCTCGGCGATCGAGAGAATCTGGTCCCTGCTTTCAACCGAGCATGGGCCAGAAATCAAAACCACCTCTTCCTCTCCTCCCACTCGCACACCACCAATTGTTACCGACGAGGCTCCGCGGGAACCGCGTGCGGCAAGTTTGTATGGTTTCAACACCGGCACGATCGCCTCCACGCCAGCCATGGAGGCGAGCGGCTTTTCGCGAAGGAGCGCCTCGGGCCCAATCACGCCTATGATCACGCGCGACGCGCCGCGGCTGATTTGCGCATCGAGCCCGAACTCGCGCACGCGCATGACGATCCGGTTGATCTGTTCCTCAGTGGCGTTGGGTTGCGTGATGATGATCATATGTCACCGGCGGAATGATGAGAATGCCGCCGTCGCGAATTTTCTGCAAGCCCTGATACTGATGCTCCCCGAAGAATCTAATTCGTGATCGTGACTGGTGTACCGAGTGAGACTGACTTGAAAAAGTTTTCAGCCATGAATTCGGGCATTCGGATGCAGCCATGCGACGCGGGATAACCCGGCAAATAGCCTGCGTGCAGTCCTGTTCCGGAAACAATACGCATGAAGTAGGGCATCGGCGTACCCTTGAAGTGTGTGCCCGGCGGTTTTGGATCCTTGTTCACATCGACATTGGGCACGACCACGTTTCCCGCCGAGTCAACATAGTCGCCAAATAAGCTGGAAACGTGATTAACGTCCTTCTGGATGATTGAGAAATGGCCGGAGACAGTGTTTAGCCCTTCGCGGCCAGTCGACAGTTGTGACACGCCGACGAGCACGCCACTCTTGTAAAAATAGGCGCGCTGCTCTCTGAGACTAATGGTGATGGAAGGTTTTCCATTAACGCTGTCTCCGTCCCAGTATGAGACAGAGTCCTGTGGCGGACCGGCCGGAGCATTTCCGTAAACGCCTCCCAGATACTGCGTCCGGGCTGAGAATCGGGGATCCTCGGCACAACCAGCTGCCAGAAAAAGGAGAGTAGCGGAAAATCCCGCCATCAAAATGCGATAAAATGAAGGAAGCATAAGAATTTGGGTGGCTCTTAAATGCGCAAACATTGCAAAAAGTCAAGGGAGAGCAATCATCCAGCGATTCAAGAAGTTTACGTAAAAAGCTCAACCTGCACGAGGTTGGGCTGCGGCTTGAATTGTGCCTTGTTTAATGCAGACTTCCGGGCGTCGTCTCCGCCGAGCGACTAGTCCCACGTCTCCATGCCAACCTACGAATATTCTTGCGTGAAGTGCGGCCAGAATTTTGAAGCGTTCCAATCAATGCGCGATGAACCGTTTCGCGAATGCCCAAAAAGTCTTTGCCGGTTGCCGAAATGGGGGCATGGAAAGGTGAAGCGTCTACTTGGAACAGGCGCGGGCCTTATATTCAAAGGTTCCGGCTTCCACATCACAGACTATCGAAGCGATTCGTATAAAGAGGCGGCCAAAAAGGAATCGCCTGCCACCACGGCTGCTGGAGAAAAATCAGCGCCTCCGAAAGAGACGGCCACGAAAGTTTCTCCACCCCCTCCAGTCAAAACAGCTGAGAAAAAGCCGGGAAAAGAATCAGCCGGATGATCCCGATCTTGGGGGGATCACTTCTTCGCGATTTAGTAAGTGAGTAATTTCACGCAACGAAAATGGCACGACCGGCGGCTCGCCATTTTCGCCCTCCGAGCCCGCCGGTCAACCAACCGAAAGATCGACAATCGAACGTGGGGTTATCCTATGCCCATCGTCGCAGGGAGTTCCCGCTTGAGCATTCCATACCCGGGCTGATTATAGTCGCGTTCGTAAGCGCGAATTGCTCGCCGTGTTTGGGGCCCCATGATTCCATCGATTGGTCCGTGATAGTACCCAGCGCGGGCGAGCCGGCGCTGCACCTCTACGACCGTGGAGCTGTTGCCATAGCCAGATCCACCATATCCATAACCAGGGTCGTCGTAATAATCGTACCCGTAGTAATCATAGGGATAATAGCCGTAATAATCGTACGGATACCCCCAGTAATAAGGAAAGCCAAACCCGCCGATAAAGACGAACTGGTTACGCGAGGATCGATGATGATGACGGCGCCAATCGCCACTCCTGCTCCAGTCACCGCGCCGACTCCAATTGCCGCTCCGACTCCAGTCGCCGCTTCGAGTACGGTATGTTCCCGATCCGCCGCGGTAAAACGTAGGGGCGCTCCGTGTCGGCGAACTGAAGTGCGCGCCGCCGCCGCGACCCATACCGCCGCCGCCGCGGCCCATACCACCACCGCCGCGCGAACCGGCAGTGACAACCGACGTCGCGGCTAACGTCACTGCAGCAAAGCAGCTTAAGAAAAGAATAAATTTTGCGTTCATAGATAATTGAGTTTTCTACAGATTAGACCCCGCCTGCGAGCTAAAGTTTCACTTTTTTACGGTGACCCTGAATAAACGAAGCCCGTTTTTGACCGGCGGTCCGCCCCTTATCGCCCTGCGAATTCGCCGGTCAATCAACCGAAAGCTCGGCGATGCATCTCGGATTTAGCCGAGGCCCAGTGTCGTTAGAAGCTGCGCGTTGATCGCGCCGTCCACGACGAGATTATGCGTGCTTTCGTACACGCTGATCGCGGCACGCGTTTCCGGACCCATAATTCCATCGATCACGCCGTGATAGTAACCGAGTTCACCCAGGCGACGCTGCACCTCCAAGACAATGGATTGGTTGCCATAATCGTACCCGTAATAGTCGTACGGATAATAGTATCCATAGGAATATGGGTAGAAGAATGGGAAACCGAATCTATCGATGAAAATGAACCGGTTACGGACTCGATGACGACTCCAATCGCCACTCCATGTCCCGGTTCCCGCACGAGCGACGGTGTGTCCGTTTCGTATTGGCATCGAGCGGGGCTGCGCCCGCATACTAGGCGGGGCGCTCAACGCAGGCGACGCAATCAAGGCCGCCGCGGCAAAACAGCTTATGAAAACTAAACGTTCGGTTTTCATGCACTTTCCTCCTTTCATAATTAAACACCCCAAACGCGCGAGAGTTTTTATTGTCCACGGTTCGTGCTGGCGAGGATGCTGCGGTTTAG
>JBIOVE010000158.1:0-6668 GCA_044867565.1 Candidatus Udaeobacter sp.
TTTGGGATCAAAAAGATATCGCCGCTTTCATCGATACCGAGCCGCGCCTGCTGCGTCCATTGAATTACCCCGATGGCGCACCGGGCAGCGGATCGATCGTGCTGGAAACGGTCAAGGGGAAAATCGGGGTAATCAATGTGCAAGCGCGCACGTTTATGCAGCCGATTTTGGAAAATCCGTTTCGCGCCCTCGAAGCGGCAGTAGCGAAAATGCGCCAGGAGACCGTAAATATTATTGTGGATGCGCATGGCGAGACCACGAGCGAGAAAATCGCGTTCGGCCGATTTCTCGATGGAAAAGTCTCCGCCGTAATCGGCACCCACACCCATGTTCAGACAGCAGACGAACAAATCTTTCCCGGTGGCACTGCATTTTTGTGCGACGCGGGGATGTGCGGTCCGGTGAATTCGATTCTCGGGCGTGCTATCGAACCGATCATGAACCGGTTCGTTTCAAATCTTCCGGCGTCGTTTCCGATAGCTGCCGGCGAAGTCCGGCTGCGAGGCGCATTAGTCGAGATCGACGAAACGACCGGCCGCGCTCTGCGAATTACACGAGTGGACGAGCCGGGATTGAGTGCGTCCGCCTCCCCTGAGCCCGAGCCGAAGGTCGACATCGAACAGACGCCATCCCCCGAGCAAACGTAAAGAGTTGGGCTTGCGGCCAACTGTTCCCGGCCCCAATTTCGAATTTGTGTAGAAAGACCAACGTCTAATGAGAATCATGAAAAAAGTTTTTGCGTTTACTCTAGTCACGGCTCTGGCGCTTTGTGCTTCAGAGATTTGCCAGGCGCAAGTCAGCAAAGATGCCAAGGAAGCAAACAAGCTTGCCCGAGAAGGCGCGGAAGCCTCCAAGGATCAAGAGTGGGACAAGGCCGTCGAACTGCTTCGCCAAGCCACCGCTCTCGACCGCAAGTACGCGGATGACCTCGCGGCCGTTTATCAACAACGTGGATACGCTGCCGCCAGTGAACAGAGGTTCGAGGATGCCATCAATGACTACAGCGAAGCGCTGAAGCTGAAATCCGATGACGCGCGCATCTACGAGCAACGCGCGGCAGTGGAAATGAAAAGAAACGATTATGACAAAGCGCTTGCTGATTACTCCGAAGCCATCAAGCTCAAACCGAACGAAACTCGATACTATCTTTACCGCGGTTACATCTACGAAACGAAAGGCGACCTCAAAAATTCAATGGCGGACACGGAGAAAGTTTTGAAGCTCGATCCGAACAACGCGGACGCAAAGAGCCGTAAAGAGCGATTGGAAAAACGGCAATCCTTGACTGCGCCGCCGGCTCCACCGCGACCAGCAAGTTCGCCGAAGGCGTCGCCAACGGCCGCAAGGACACCCTGAGTTCCGACACGGGACGCGCGGCGATTTACGCGCCGTCCAGCGAAGGAGCGCTTTCGCGCTCTTCGGCTGTTTTCGGCGGCGGAGAAAATCGCCTTTTCCGGCGATTTGCCGGCAATGGCGAGAGAGTCATCGTGACATTCCGACCGGTGATTTTCGGTTCCATTTCCACTTGAGACATGCCGGAGAGATCGTCGCGCACTTTCTGCATCAACTGGATGCCAAGTTCCTGGTGCGCCATTTCCCGGCCGCGAAATTGCAGCTGTACCCGAACTTTATTTCCTCGATCGAGGAATTCCTCCCCGTGCCGGATTTTCGTCAGATAATCGTGGTCGTCGATATTAACCCGAAACTTAATTTCTTTCAGCTTCGTGCCTGCCGGTTTCTTCTCTCGCTCGTGCTTGGAAATGTCGTACCGGAATTTCCCAAGCGCGACAATTTTGCAAACCGGCGGGTTCGCTGTGGGCGCGATCTCGACCAGATCGAGACCGAGGCCTTGCGCCTTGCGCAAGGCATCCGACAATTTCATGACGCCAAGCTGTTCGCCGGTGGACCCCAAAATTACCCGGACTTCGCGGGCGCGAATCCGACCGTTTACACGAAATTGTTGTTGCAGATTAAGTCAAGCTCCTTGGCGGCGAAATGGGAGTGCTCCATAACGTCGTATTTTTCTTCGTCGCAGTTTCCAGCCTCCACTGGGTGAACGGCCGGAACACTCTGGCGTCACCGCAGCTGCGATGCCTGCGATGACGTGCTCACATTTAATAATCGCGAGCCGAGAGCAAGTTGTAGGCAACATTTTTGCGCTGGCAAGGTGAATCTCGTGACAATCAGTGTCGATCTTCTCGCAATCCGGCGGCGACGAGTGGTCCGATGCACAAATTCTCAATCGTGATCACGGTGGCGGTTCGCCAAAATGCGCTTTGTGTGCGGTGTAGGCGGCAGCATCATCGAGCATCGAGTCAATGATCGCGACAAACGGCTCCAGCCTGACGAATCCGGAAAAAACCGCGCGGTCTCCAATTTCGCTATCGAACACGAAAGTGGGCCGCTGCGTCACTTGCAATAAGTGAAAATCGGCAGTGCCCGCGCGGACACGGGTTTCAACCACGACCGAGCGCGCCCGTTCGAGCAACTCATTTGCATCGAGATTGGCCGCCTTCGCTCCGATCTCCGCGGCGATCTTCCAGTCGCCGAAATGCTTTCCTTCGCGCAATCCAGCATAGGCAAGCGCGAGGCGCACGCGATCATCCGTAATCCCAAGATCTTTGGCCGCTTCAGCCACGCAATTCGGCGCGAGATACTCCGATTGCTTGTGGTCGCACCAATCGCTTCTCAGCATGAACGGCGAACGCATGATCGTTCCGCTGCGCCGGTAAAACCATTCGTGCTGCTCCTGTGATGTGGGAAGACCAGACTTATCCATCAGCGCGATCTTCCACAGAAATTCCGCTTTGCCTTCGTAGCGTTTTTTTAATTCCGCCCAGGCCGGCTCCGCGAAGAAACACCACGACGAAATGACATCGAGATAGTAGGTAACCGTGATGCGCATGGTCGAGATCGAACGTTGAGCGTTTGTTGCTTTGCCAAAACTAACGTCCAACGCTCAACGTTCAACGTTCAACCCTCAATAACTGCATTTCGCTAAAGAGCGTTATCGTGGACCTCAATCACATTTTCCTCTTTCTCGCGGTGGTTTCACCGCTGCTTGTGCTCGCCCGGGCATGGCGTCCCGGTGGAACCTACCGTGGCTGGCGTATCGCAGCGCTCGTCGTTCTTACGATTACCGGCATCGCGTGGATTCTCTTGCGACCGGCGGCCGGATACATCGGGGGCGCGGTCTGGTTTGTCCTCCTGTTCCTTCCGGCAATTGGATTGCGCAAAATGACGGAGCTCGCCGCGCAGGGAGATTACAGATCGGCGCGAAAACTTGGCGCGGTCCTTCAAATTTTGCATCCGAGTCGCGAATTGGCTGAGCAGGTTCGATTATTTCGCCATTTGGAATCTCATCGGAATCACCAACGCGTTGTCGGCTCAGTCCCGATCAGGCACGAAATGACACAGCAGGAACAACGCCGTCATTTCCGGCATGCACCCGCCGTTCTCATTTTGATTCTTATCAACACCGCCGCGTTTCTCTTCGAAATTTCGCACGGCGATTGGAATGACCCGGAGATGTTGCATCAGATCGGCGCCCTGGAGCCTTACGCGGTTGTAGTGCAGGGAGAATACTGGCGTCTTTTCACCGCGCTTTTCTTACACGGAGGTTTCGCCCATCTGCTTTTCAATCTTTTCGCGCTCTATGTTCTTGGACCGCCGCTGGAACGATCAATCGGTGCAATTCGATTCGCCGCGTGTTATTTGATTTCGGGACTCGCCTCGAGCGCAGGCGTCGTGCTTTTGACGGTAATCGGTCTCGTTCAAGTAACGCAGCTCGTCGGCGCTTCGGGATGCATAATGGGCATTGTCGGGGCGTGGGCGGGATTTTTACTCCGACATCGTCACGCCCCACATGCGAAACAGCGCCTTGCGAACGTCTTAATGATAGTCGCGATCCAAACAGCTTTCGATCTCTCGACCCCGCAGGTCAGCATGGCGGCGCACCTTTGCGGATTAACCGCGGGGTTCTTTCTAGGGTTTATGCTTGCTCCGCGAAGTGTAACCGTAGCCGGGGCCCGCGATCCTGACAGAAAATGAACCGAAAATGCCGGTTGCATTCGTAAATTGAAAGTCCGAAGAAACATCGTCATCTTCATCGAAGGGAAACTTGCCGGATGAGTTTTTCTTGATTAACTGCCGCTCTGCTTCCCCTGCTGCGTTCGTATGCCGACCTTTCAAACTTACAATGTGACTCCGACCTTGCCGGCGGCGCTAGAGCCGCTGCGCGAGATGAGTTTCAATCTTTGGTGGACATGGGAACCCTCTGCGCGTCGCCTCTTTCGGCATCTCGACCCGGAACTTTGGAATCGGACAAATCACAATCCGGTGCGCATGCTTCAGCTTTCGCGGCAATCCCGGCTGGAAGAACTTGCACAGGATAAAACTTTTCTGCGCGAGCTGAAGCAGGTTTTTGAGGAATTCGAGAAATATCTCGGACGGCGCGACACCTACGGTAAAACCGGAGCTGGGAGCACGATTAAAAATCCCATCGCTTATTTTTCCGCCGAATTTGGTTTTCACGAGTCGATCCCGAATTATTCCGGCGGCCTGGGCATCCTCGCCAGCGACCATTGCAAGTCGGCGAGCGACCTCGATCTAAACTTCGTCGCAATCGGGTTGCTCTACCGGCACGGCTATTTCAGGCAGCAGATTGACAAGGAAGGTGTCCAGGAAGCGATCAATCTGAATCAAAGCTTTTATCACCTGCCGATCCGGGAAGTACGCCGGGGCGACGCGAACTTGCTCATTTCGGTGCCGATTCTGGGCCGCGAAGTTTTTGCCAAGCTATGGGAACTGCGCGTTGGGCGGATAAGTGTCTATCTGCTGGATACTGACACCTCGGAAAACAGCGCGGAGGACCGATTGATCACTGCTGAGCTTTATGGCGGCGACCTGGAGATGCGCATGCGCCAGGAGATCGTGCTTGGGATCGGTGGTGTGAAGGCGTTGAACGCCCTCGGCATCCAACCGGATGTGTTTCACATGAATGAAGGGCACTCGGCGTTCCTTGCGCTCGAACGCATTCGCCTCAATGTCATCGAGAAGAAGCTCGATTTTTATTCCGCGCTCCAGATTGTAGCGGCGGCCAATGTTTTCACTACCCACACACCGGTTCCCGCTGGCAACGATTCATTCCCGCGGGAAATGATGCGAAAGTATTTCGGCGCTTTTGCAAAGGAACTGAACATTCCCTTCGACGAGCTGTTCTCATTCGGACAGACGCGCGTCGATCCAAACGACCCGTTCAGCATGACCATTCTGGCGCTGCGGCTTAGCCGGCACGCCAATGGCGTGAGCAAATTGCACGGCGATGTCACTCGATCGCTTTGGAAAAATGTCTGGGCGGGCGTGCCAGTGCACGAAGTACCGATCATCAGCATTACAAATGGCATCCACACAAAAACCTGGATGGCGCCGGAGTTTTCAGCGCTTTACCGCAAGCATCTCGGCGACTGGGAGGAACATCTGACGGAACCAGATTTCTGGCGCGGCGTTATTGATATTCCCGACGCGCAACTTTGGGAAACGCATCAAAAGCTCAAACTCCGTCTGGTTGAGTTTGTCCGCGATCGGGAGCGACGGCGCCGTGAACGAATGGGTGAATCCCCCGAGTCCATTCGCAAAGTCAACCGCGTTCTTGACCCGGAAATTTTGACCGTCGGTTTTGCACGACGTTTCGCCACTTACAAACGCGGCACGCTTTTGTTCAGCGACAAAGAACGATTAAAGCGATTGCTCAACGATACCACGCGCCCTGTGCAGTTCATTTTCGCCGGCAAAGCCCATCCACGTGATGAAGCCGGAAAGGCACTCATCCAGGAGGTTTACCGATTTAGCCGTGAAGCTGGCTTGGAGAATCGCATCGTTTTTCTGGAAGACTACGACAGCTACATCGCGCGACGGCTCGTGCAGGGGGTTGATCTTTGGCTGAACCATCCGCTGCGTCCTTTGGAGGCAAGCGGCACCAGCGGAATGAAATCGGCGCCAAATGGCGGGATCAACCTGAGCGTGCTCGATGGCTGGTGGCGCGAAGGATACAATGGCAGCAATGGCTGGGCAATTGGGGCCGAGATCGATAATGGCGCTGTCGAATTCCAGAATGAAGTGGACGCGAGCAGTCTTTATCAATTGCTCGAGAACCAGATCATTCCGCTCTATTACGCGAAACCGGACGGAAAATTGCCCCTGGCCTGGCTGCAATTAATGCGTGAATCAATTCGCAGCGTCACGCCGGTGTTCAACACGCAGCGGATGGTGAAGGAATACACCGAGCGCCTTTATATTCCCGCCGCGCGATCGTATGAAGACTTCTCTCGCGACGGCTGTGGCGCGGCCACGCAACTAAGCCGATGGAAGGCGCAGATGCGCAAAGATTGGCCGCAGGTGCAAATTTCCGACGTCCAAGTGGGCAACAAAGATCGGCAAAATATTTTGGTCGGCGAATCCCTGCAGATAAGCGCGCGAGTTCATCTCGGCGCAGTCGATCCAAAACACGTTCGCGTGGAGGCGTATCACGGCGAAGTAGATAACGGCGACCTCCGCAATCCTGCAGCGACAGTCCTGAATCAAACCAGCCAGGCCGATGGGGACGGCAATTACATTTACCAGGGATCAGTCCCCTCTGCCGAAAGCGGCACCTACGGTTTCAGCGTGCG
>JBIOVE010000159.1:0-3153 GCA_044867565.1 Candidatus Udaeobacter sp.
ATTGGGAGAAAGACTTTTTCGAGGATCGGGTTGGAAGTCGCGACGCAATCGTAAGATTGATTTTCCGGATGTGCATCGTGGAGCGCCAGGTCAAGAGTGGCGAAAGCAAATTGCCGGCGATAAAAAACGCCGGCAGTCGCCAGTTTCGCGTCGTTCATCTTCTTAATGATCTCGGCCGGAATTTTCTTCGAGGAATCGCGATAATCGGTCGCGAATGTGTCGAGCACCTTTTTGTCCCAGACCCAGTTTTGCAGCATTTGCGATGGCGCCTCGACAAAATCGCGCGGCACGTTCGTTCCGGAGAAGCGCCAATATTTTGCACGGGTCACGATGGAATGAAGAGCGTGGCCAAATTCGTGAAAGAGCGTCTCAACCTCGGAATGTGCCATCAACGACGGCTTGTCCGCGGTGGGTGGCGGGAAATTGCAGAGCAGCGCCACGGTCGGCCGCTGATATTTTCCGTCCGGCAGAAGTTTCCCGTCCACGATTCCAAACTGCGCGAAGTGATTAAATTTTCCTTCCCGCGGAAACATATCGAGATAAAACATGCCGAGCGGCTCGCCCGTAGCTGAATCGGTGACGAGATATAATTGCAGGTCGTCGATCCATTTGTAAGGCGCGGCGATCTTTTCAAACTTCAGGCCAAAGATGCTTTGATAAATGGCGAACATGCCATCGAGCACTTTTTCGAATGGGAAATAGGCGCGGAGCGCTTCCTTATCGACGTTGAATTTCTTTTTGTTGAGTTGGTTTTGGTAATAACGCCAGTCCCATACATCGATCCTCGCGTTCGGATCGTTGGTATCGGCCGCTTTCATTTTCTGCATTTCAGAAACTTCAGCGGTGAACTTCGGTTGAATGCCGGTAATCAGATTGTCGATGTATTTCCTGGCATTGGCGCCGGTCTTGGCCATGCGCGTTTCGGTTTGATAATCGTCCCACGACTTGTAACCCAGGCGCAGCGCGATCTTGTTGCGCAGCGCCAACATCTGATTGAGCACGGAGACGTTGGTGTCTTTGGCCAGCGAGTCGTGAACGACATAAAGTTTCTTGCGCGTGGCTTCACTCTTCGCGTTTTCCTCAACCATAATGAATTGCCAGGTAACGTTTGCCATGACCGTGTAGGCGTCATCGCCGGTCTTGATTCCGGGCGAAGCAAGAAAACTTTCGGGAACGCCATCCAATTCGGCTTTTGTGAAGACGACCGGGCCCCTGGCTTCGACGATGTTCTTTTCGAAATCGGTACCCAAATTCGATAATTCCTTGCGAAGCTGCTCGACCTCTTTGCGTTTGTCCGGTGGCAGCTCCAAGCCGGCGCGTCGATAATCGCGCATCGTTTCGTTCAAGACCTTCTCGTCTTCGCCGGAAAGTTTCGGATGCTTGTCTGCGAACGCCTTGATCGCCTTGTAAACATCTTCGCGGTAATCGACGCCTACCGCCCATTCTTGATAGGCTTTCACGGCATTTTCCGCCGCGGTCCGCATGGCGGCATTGGTGCTCGATTCCTTGATGAGGTTGGCTTTGTTCGCGGTCAGACCCGCCTCATACCCAAGATCATCCAGCGCCACGACGGTGCTCTTGAACGTAACCTTGCTGAGGTCCTGGGCGCCGATCCGATCCAGCGCCTTATTCGCTTTCGAGATGGCATCCTTCATGGAAGCCTCGACCGCTTCCGGCGTTTGCTCCCAGTCGGGAATCGTTAAGACCGCATTTGCCTTCGCGGCAGCGTCGCGAAAATCATCGACAGTTTTCAATTCAGCGGCGCAAAGATCAGCGATCAGAGTAAAAGCAAGACACAGAGAGAGGATCGGCAGGGAGAAGTATTTCATGCGGAAAGGTTTGGTTGATGGAAAGAGCGAACATTGTGTAGAAGATTTCCCAGGTAAAGCGAAAACCCGGACCTAAATCCATGATTGAAAAGTTTTTCCTCGCCTTTATTCCGATCTTTGTCGCCATCGATCCGATTGGGCTTTTGGCTGTTTTTATGGGCCTGGGCACAAGCGCTTCGCGCGAACAGCGGAAACGGCAGGCGTTTTTAGGAATCTTCACCGCCCTCTGCGTGGCTATCGGCTTTATTTTTCTTGGGAAGCTCGTTTTTGCGGCACTTGGAATCACGGTGGCGGACTTTCAGGTCGCCGGCGGTCTCATTCTGCTTGGTCTGGCCGGACGCGAATTGCTCGGTCTTGGACTGCACGATCGCGGCGGCAGCGACGAATTCGGTGTGGTTCCGCTTGGCATGCCGCTTATCGCCGGGCCGGCGCTGCTGACCGCTCTGCTCATTTTGGTCGATACAGTTGGACTCCTCTTTACGTTGATCTCGCTCTTGGTGAACCTCGCGCTGGTCGCAATCGCATTCTGCAACGCCGACCAGTTTACACGCTGGATGGGCAAACAGGGGCTCCGCGGCGTGTCGAAAATAATCGCACTCCTTCTCGCTGCGATCGCCGTCAGTTTGATCCGGCGCGGCTGGAGTGGAGGCGGCTGATCCGATTGCTTGGCACGATGTTTTAATGTTATGCCGACGCGATTCGGGGCAGAAAAGAAACCATTGAATCGTTGCGTTGCTGGCAATGTTGGGCAAGATTCCCGCAATTTCAAAACGACGAGGCTCCGCACTTTCTCGGTCGGTCTGTTGACACGCCAGCGGGTCTTGTTACTATCCTCGCTCTTATGAGATTTCCCCTCCCGCTCACGTCGAAAATCGCTGCCTACATGATCGGGCATAAACTGCGCGGCACGAAGAAGTTCGCCACGGTTCTTCAACTCGAACCGTTGCACACTTGCAACCTGACGTGCACCGGTTGCGGGCGGATTCGCGAGTATTCCACATCGCTCAAGGATATGATGAGCTTGGAGGATTGTCTCGGGGCGGCGGAAGAGTGTAACGCGCCGATGATCTCCATCTGTGGAGGCGAGCCGCTCATTTATCCGCAGATCGAGGCATTGGTGAAAGGATTGCTCGAGCAGAAGCGGATCGTTTACATCTGCACAAACGCCATGTTTATGCGCAAGAAAATGCGCGAATGGCTCACAAAGGAATTGCGGACTGCGGAAATTGCCAGTCCGGCTCGGACCAGATTACGGAGTGAATTGGAAGAGAAAATTGACATCCTGCTGACAAAAGGATTGCTGTCGGACAAAGACGCGGCAACA
>JBIOVE010000160.1:0-4816 GCA_044867565.1 Candidatus Udaeobacter sp.
CGGCGCTGTTGCCGATGTTGGCGTTGATCTTTACCAGGAAATTGCGGCCGATGATCATCGGCTCGCTTTCCGGGTGATTGATGTTTGCCGGAATGATCGCTCGGCCGCGCGCGACTTCGTCGCGCACGAACTCGGGAGTAATCTCGCGCGGAATATTCGCGCCGAATGATTCGCCGGGATGTTGGTGGCGAAGGTGATTGCGAGCGATACCGGATACCAGATTGCGGATACCGGACAGTTCAGACTCGGGCTGCTCATTTCCGTTGCTTTCCGGTTTCAGGTTTCCGCTTTCCGGTTTCAGCGCTACGCATCCCATGTTTTCGCGCAGCGCAATAAACTCCATCTCGGGCGTGACGATTCCCTGGCGCGCGTATGCAAGCTGCGTAACAACTTTGCCGGGATTTGCCCGCAAAGGTCGTCGCGCAGCAAAGGATGAATTATGAGGGATGAAGGATGAAAGTTTCTTACTTCCTCCTTTTTTCTTCTTACTTCCGTTTCTCCGCGCGAATTCAGCATGCGCTGCAGAAAGAAATCCGTCGTCGTGCGGTAAAACGGCTCGTCCCTCGATTTCTTCCACATCGCCGCGTTCGCGAATCCATTTTGAGCGTAGCGGGGGAAGACCTTGCGTTACATCGACATCCGCATTTGGATCACCCCACGGACCACTCGTGTCGTAAACGCGCACCGGTTCGTTGAGTTCGATTTCGCCGGTTATCGTTTTCGTCGGCGCGAGCGAGATTTCGCGGAACGGCACTTTGATCTCAGGATGCAATTCGCCGGAGACATAAACTTTGCGCGAGTTCGGCAAAGTGCGAGGCGCACTGCCATTATTTTCGACAGAATGAACAGAATCCACAGAATCTGCCCTGCCGTTTTTCTCAGACCTCGTTTTGTTCATTTTTTTTGTTAATTCTGTCTGACAACAAAAAAGCCATGCGCGGAAAATCGCATGGCCAAGCCTCGCTTCCTTCGGCGGCATTACCCGCATCAGGTTCAAGGGGTTCGACCGACGTTTCGCGCCGATCATCTCAGCCAGGCGGCTCCCCCGCACTCAATTCTCGGTCAGAATAAGACTCGCCCGAAGGATGTCAAAGGTGGATCGGCCGCTCCGTCGGACGATGCTAATCCACTCGGCTTCGCCGACATTACTTCTAACATCGAGCAAGGGACTGCTCGATCCACCTCCGCAATTTAACGTCGCACAGCGACGTGGCTACAGTTGCGCCGATCACTATTTCGTTGCTTTCTCTTCTTTCACGTTGGTATGAAAGATAGCCTGCCACTCCCCGTTCTGTTTTTTCCAGACAGTACCGGCGTTGTAGGCGCCGGAGGAGTCTTTCCCATCGTAGGTACCTTTGATGGTGACCTTATAGCTGCTCATCATCGTGTCCGCTCCACTGGTGACAGTTTTGTAATCGCTGATGGCAAACGATTTCATGTCCCACTTCTGCATGTCGGCCAGTTCTTTTTGCATGTCGGATACGCCCTCGGCGTAAACCCCGAGGAAATCCGCGGCCACGACTTTCTTGAAGTCGGCAGCGTTCTTGTCTTTGAACGCCTGCCACGCGCCTTTTTCCTTTTCCATCATGGCGTCCTTGTCCGGCGCAGCGATCGAGACAGCGATCGTCGCAAACAAGGCGGTCATTGTGTAAGTCATCAGTTTTTTCATCAGTCCTTTCTTTTGTTGTTCCACGCAGACTAACTCCGTCACTCGCGACAGAACAATCCAAATGTGCGGGAGTTTATGAATTTTGCGGGCGACCCGCCTTCGCTAAAGCTTCGGCGTGGCAAGCACGCCCATTCGACTTCGCTCAGGGCAGGCTCTGCCACTACAGAAATCTCAGGGAATGATGACGGCAGATTCGAGTGACGAAACCCGCAGAGGAGTCGACGCCGGTGTGGGGGAAGAAAACGCAGATTCGCCGATCAGGCTGACCAAACTTGAATCCACTTCCATTTCCTGAGTAACGGGTTCAGCGGGCACTGATGTGCCTTGCCGCCGATAATCAGCAACAAGCATCGGGGGCTGCTTTTTAACCGCCAATCCCCGATAGTTTTCAATCCCAACGCTAATTGCATGGGCCAGCTTTCCGCGCCAATCTTTCTTTGCAATCAATTGGCTTTCGCCGCGCTCGGTCAGGAACCCTCCTTCGACCAACACAGCCGGCACTTTCGTCAGACGCAGGACAGCAAAGCGCGCCCGCTTGATTCCACGGTCGAACTCCGGGATGTGGCCGAGCAGCGAATGATAGATGCAAGCCGACAGCGCCATGCTCTGCGCATCCACGCTACTGCCTGCCTGCACGCTGAGAGAAGTGGAGGTCACCCAATCATCGGAGGTCGATGGCGCTCCGCGCGGTGTAAATGAAAAAATTTCGAAACCGGTGGCGTTCGGATCGTCGTTTGTCGCGTTGAAATGAATGCTGACGAAAACGGAATTGCGCGCGGCGTTTGCAATCCGCGCGCGAACTTCCAACGGCACAAAGTAATCGCCTTCCCGTGTCATGATCACGCGCAGGCCTTTTGCCTGCAAAAGCGAACGGAGCTGCCGAGCCACATCCAGAGCAAAATTCTTTTCGTAGCCGTAACGACAGACCGCGCCCCTATCGTGACCGCCGTGCCCCGGATCAAGAACGACTGTCTGTAATTGGCCGACGTTTGGAACGCGGTGGGGACGAACCAGCGGCTCGATCGTTTTGGCCACATCCGTGCGCGTGACCAAAAATTTTCCATTCTGCTCGATCAAGGGGAAGCACAACCAACTGCGCGCTCCGTTGATCATCACTTCGCGGCTGCCGCTGACAAATTCGAGCGGATTCTTCACCGTTTCGAGCCGAATCTTCGCGCCCCCAGAAGGCACGACATTGGCGGGTAACCCGTAGAATCTCGAAATGTTTTCAACCGTCAGATAATCGCGCCCGTTAACTTTGACGATCTGCCAATCCTCCGCCGCAGAAACCAGATTAGAGATGATGAAAATGCCCAAAAATATGGGCGCGAGCGGGCGTTTCATCATAAGATCATCTCTGCGCTACAGTAGCGAAAAGGCCCCTGATCTCAAATCGTCTTGAGACAAGCCCGTGGCGGTGAACTCCGGCGCAGAATTAATTCGCGAACGCTTTCGGAGTTAATTGACTCGGAGGTTTTTTTCGCTAAAGGCTGGAAATGTTTTTGTCATTTCGGCGCACTGCCGGCAGTTGGATCACGCTCATCCTGATCGGTGTCGGCGTATTATGTGCAATCCCGGTTCGCAGCGCCCAGGCGCAGCCGAAATGCTGCGTCTGGCGAGTAACCAATGCGAAGGCCCCATTTTATTTAGTGGGCTCCGTGCATGCGCTCAGCAAAAACGATTATCCACTGCCTGCTCCATACGAGATCGCGCTAAAAGATGCCAGGCGCTTCCTCTTTGAATTTGACCCGACTCGGAACGCAGAGTTCGAAAAGAAATTGGCCGCAGCTGCGAAGTACCCACCGGGCGAGGATATTCGCTCGAAGATTGACCCGGAACTGTTAGCCTGGCTCCGCCAAAATATTTTCGCAGTCAATGACGATCCTCGCCGTGGAAAGAAGTCGCGGGGTGAAGGTTTCGATAGCGGATTGGGCTACAAACCGTGGTGGATCGCCCAGCATCTCGTCGACAAGAGCTCTTACAGCAATGTCTCGACTTCTCCTGGTTTGGATGATTACTTCGTCGCCCATGCTAAAAGGATGGGAAAAGAGATCGGCGGTCTCGAATCCGTGGACGAGCATGTGGCGGTTGTCGGCGGATTGTCAGATCGCGATGGCGAAATCATGCTGCGTGACGCGCTGGCTCCTCACAAGAATGGTGAGGCCGATTTGAATCAAATGCGCAAGGCATGGCGAAAAGGCGATACCGCTGCGCTTTGGGCCGGCGATGCCCGGTTCCGCAAAGAGGCGCCCAGGATTGCAGCGCGTTTTGTTGACGAGCGAAACATCAAATGGATTCCCCGCATCATCGCAGAACTGAACAGCGGCAAACCAACTGCGATCGTGGCCGGTGCGCTGCATTTTTCCGGTCCGAATAGCGTCGTGAGATTGCTGAAAAAACGTGGGTACAAAATCGAGCAACTGTAGGGGGTACGAACGGCCTCTTGGTAGCGCACGCGTCTCGCGTGCTGGTTTCGGCGTCGCGCCGAAACGATCTTTGCTTTGACGAGTTACGCGCGGCGAAAGTGAAAATCCCAGAAGTTCGCGATCGCGAGACGCGCTCGCCAGCACGCGAGACGCCCATTCGATTTCGCTCAGGACAGGCAGTGCGCTACCCAGAATGCCCTTCGCGCCTCTTAGAGTTGCTCGATTTTGTAGCCGCGCTGCTCCAGCAATTTTAAAATGCTGTTTGGACCGGCAAAGTGGAGCGCGCCAACCACGACCGCAGTTGGTCTGCCGCTTTTTAATTCTGCCTCGATCCGCGGAATCCATTTGTGATTGCGCTCATCAACAAAACGCGCTGCAATCCAAGGCGCTTTTCCACGGAAACGCGCGTCGCCTGCCCAAAGCGCAGCTGTGTCCCCTCTTCGCCATGCCTTGCGCATTCGATTGAATTCGGCCTCACCATTCTTATGGGGAACCAGCGCGTCACGCAGCATGATTTCGCCATCGCGATCTGATAACCCACCGAGAACAGCCACATGCTCGTCCACTGATTCGAGGCCGCCTATCTCTTTTCCCATCTGTTGGGCGCGATCGAGGAAATAATCATCCAAACCGGGAGATGGAGAAACATTGGTATAGGCGTTCTTGTCCACGAGATGCTGGGCGATCCACCACGGTTTGTAGCCAAGTCCGGCGTCAAAAC
>JBIOVE010000161.1:0-3273 GCA_044867565.1 Candidatus Udaeobacter sp.
CGCCGCGGCCGCCTCCTGGGCCGCCGAATGGGTAAAGAGGAAGCGGCCGGCCGCGTCGCCGACGGCGTAGACGGAGCGGACGCTCGTCCGCAGCCGGCTGTCGACCGTGATCCCTTCGCGGCCGACCGGGATTCCGAGCCGATCGAGCCCGAGCCCGTCCACGGCGGGACGCCGGCCGGTTGCGACGACCAGCTCGTCTGCCCCGATGCTTTCCTCGCCCGTCTCTTGAGCAGCGCGTCGCCGACCTGGAAGCTTACGTGAATAATTCGGCGCGCGGCGCTGATTCGGCGAACGCACCAATAGCATCAAACATTTCCGGTCCCGGCCCTGCCAGCAACGCTTGGATGATGACCTGCGCTGCGCTTGTGCTTTTTATGACACTTCCCGGTCTCGCCCTTTTTTACGGCGGGCTCGTCCGGGCGAAGAATGTTCTTTCCGTGCTTGCGCAATGTCTCGGCATCGCCGGCCTGGTTACGATCCTTTGGTGGGCGGTCGGTTATTCTCTCGTTTTTTCTGAGGGGTCGCCGTTTTTCGGCGGGTTCAAATTCGCTTTTCTCCGCGGCGTGGATGCGCACCCGAACGGCGAGTATTCCTACTGGGCCTCGCAAAATGTCTTCGCGATGTATCAACTGATGTTCGCGATCATCACGCCGGCGTTGATCATTGGCGCGGTCGCTGAACGAATGAAATTCGCGGCTGTTCTCGTTTTCGTCGCAGCCTGGATGTTCGCCGTCTATTTCCCGATTGCGCACATGGTCTGGGGAATCGATGGCTGGATGAATGGTGTCTGGAATCCCGCCGCCAAAATCACCGCCATCGATTTTGCCGGCGGAACCGTGGTGCACATGTCATCGGGTTGGTCGGCGCTCGTGCTTTGCATTCTTCTCGGACATCGGCTCGGATTTAGAAAAGAAATCATGGCGCCTCATAGCATGGTGCTTTGCATGGTCGGAACCGGATTGCTCTGGGTGGGTTGGTACGGGTTCAACGCTGGGAGCGCCCTCGCACCGGATGGAATCGCCGCGAACGCATTCATGACGACGACCCTCGCCACTGCGGTCGCTTCGTTTACCTGGGCGATGCTCGAGTACGCGCTGCGAGGCAAACCCAGTGTGCTCGGATTTTGTTCCGGCGCGGTTGGCGGCCTGGTTGTAATCACGCCAGCGTGTGGATATGTCGATCCAACCGGGGCAGTCATCATTGGGGTTGCCGCAGGAATCGTCCCGTTCTTTGCCTGCACGAAACTAAAATCATGGCTTGGCTACGATGACGCGCTCGATACTTTTGGCGTGCACGCTGTTGGGGGAACGCTCGGCGCATTTCTCACCGGCGTACTCGCTACGGCGAGTGTGAATCCAAATCTTTCATTGAGCGTCGCCGCACCGCTCAATCCCGCTACCCAAAATGGTCTTGCGCGAATTGTTGGACATACTCTCTGGCTGGAACAGTTGAAAGCAATCGTAGTCACGATTGTACTTGCGGTCGTGGGGAGCGCTATTATCGGTGCAATCGTCAGGGGCCTCATCGGTCTGCGCATCGCGCCGGAGATCGAACGGCAAGGGCTCGATATCAATCAGCACGGCGAAGAGGGCTACATCACTTCGGGTTAGTTTTATGAAGCAACTTCTTACGACATTCACATCGACAATAGCGTTTGCGGCCATTTCCATTGCCGCGGACGCGCAAACACCTGACCAAATCGCGGCCGAATCAAAGCGCGCCAACGAGTTCTTTGATAAATGCTGGGACGAAACTCTGGCGCGGCACCCAGTCGATGAATCGTTTTATGGAATCAAAACTCATTACGATCAGTTGGAAGACTTATCCGACGAAAAAGCCGCAGCAGATCATGCAGTCTGGCAAAAGCAGCTTGCGACGTTGAAGCGTGAGTTCAAACCGCAGGTGCTCGATCCACAAGCGCAACTGAGTTACAAACTCTTCGAACGAGAGGCGGAGCGAGAAGCGGAGGAGTTTAAGTTTCGCTTTGACGTGTATCCGGTCAGCCAGATGCGCGGTGTGCACGCGCAAATTCCGACATTCCTGATCAACATTCATAAGATCGACAATGTGAAGGACGCGGAAGCGTACATCGCGCGGTTGAATGCGATCCCGAAATTGTTTGATCAACTCATCGTTAATTTGCAAATGCGTGAGGACAAAGGTGTGGTCGCCCCGCGGTTCGTTTTTCCGCTCGTCCTCGACGCCTGCCACAAAGTGTGTCAGGGAAAGCCATTCGATTCCGGCGCGACCAACAGTCCGCTGCTCGATGATTTTACGAAGAAAATCAGCGCGCTTAAGGATGTCGATTCCGCCACGCGCGATCGCTTGCTTTCCGGCGCGACCAAGGCGTTAAACGAGTCGGTCAAACCGGCTTACGAAAAGCTAATTGTGTTTCTGGAAGGTCAATCGAAGCGCGCGAATGATGACGCGGGCGCCTGGAAATTTCCGGATGGTGCGGAGTTCTACAGTTCCGCCTTGCGCCGCACCACGACGACGAACTTTACGGCCGATCAGATTCACGAAATCGGTTTGAAAGAAGTTGCGCGCATTCACGGTGAGATGACGAAGATCAAAGAAAAGCTCGGATTCAAAGGCGACCTCCAGGCGTTTTTCAAATTCATGCGCGAAGATCGACAATTCTATTTGCCGGACACAGATGACGGTCGCGCCAAATATCTGGCGCGCGCTGTCGATATTATCGATGAAATGAAAAAGCGGCTCGGTGAATTGTTCATCACGAAGCCGAACGCTGATATTGTCGTGAAGGCGGTCGAAAAGTTTCGCGAACAATCCGCCGGCAAAGCATTTTATCAGCAGCCCGCTCCGGACGGCTCACGGCCGGGCATGTTTTACGTGAATCTGCGCGAGATGCAGAGCAATCCGACCTACCAGCTGGAAGCGCTCGCGTATCACGAAGGAATTCCGGGGCACCACATGCAGATCGCCATCGCCCAGGAGCTGAGCGGCGTTCCGAAGTTCCGCAAATTTTCGCGGGCCTACACTGCTTACACGGAAGGCTGGGGTCTCTACAGCGAACTGGTGCCCAAGGAAATTGGAATGTATCGCGATCCGTATTCGGATTTTGGAAGATTAGCGCTCGAACTTTGGCGGGCGGGACGTCTGGTGGTCGACACCGGCATACACCGCAAAAAATGGACTCGACAACAGGCGATCGATTACCTGAAGCAAAATACACCTAACGCAGAAGCAGATTGCATCGACTCGATCAATCGCTACATCGTGATGCCGAGCCAGGCGACCGCTTACAAGATC
>JBIOVE010000162.1:0-8040 GCA_044867565.1 Candidatus Udaeobacter sp.
AAATCAAAAACGGCACATTAACCTTCGGCGTATCCGGTCTGCTTTATCAAAGCGATCTGGTGATGTACGATCGTGAGACAGAGAGCCTTTGGCCACAGATCGCCATGAAAGCAGTGAGCGGCCCGCAAGTGGGCAAGGAGTTGCGCTGGCTGCCGAGCGAAGACACGATCTGGCGCGCGTGGCGCGAAGCGCATCCGGACGGCAAAGTCCTATCCCCGCAGACCGGTTACACGCGCGACTACTCCGGCCAAGCGTATGCAGATTACGAGCGCTCAAGTGAACCGATGTTCCCAGTAAAATGGAGCAGACCGGAATTGCCCAAGAAAAGCTGGGTGATTGGTGTGATCATCAACGGCCAACCCAAAGCGTACGCGCTTGAGGATTTGAAAAAAGGGTCGAGCGTGCAAGACAACGTAGCGGGACAGCAAATCGAAATTGCCTACGACCCTGCGAGACGCAGCGCTGAGATCGTCAACAAGCAAAACGGCGCACCGGTTCCGTTCGCCATGGCTTACTGGTTTGCCTGGCAGGCTTTTTATCCAAAAACGGAACTGTTTCGGCGCTGAGCCCGCGAACAAGTTTGTATGAGCAAAGCAGCATTCATCATTTTGGCGGCGGGCGACACGCACGAGAGTCTCGGGCGCGTGGTCAACGCGTTCATGGGCGCGCTCGAATACATCGAGAGCGGCGGAGATGTGCAGATCATTTTTGATGGCGCGGGCACACAGGCCGCAGCGGAATTTGCGAAAGCCCGATCACAAATATCACGAGCTGTTTGAAAAAGTGCGCAACCGCATCAGCGGCGTCTGTAGTTATTGTGCAGGCGCATTCAAAGTGAAGGAGAAAATTGAAGCCGCCAATCTTCCGCTCAGCGACCAGTTTAAAGGCCATCCGAGCTTCAAGCAGTTGATCGATCGGGGATTCGACACCCTTGCATTTTGACCCGCCCCGTGCCCGGCTAAGAGCGGCCGAACCGGCCTTCGAATTCTGGAATAATCCTGAGGATTGCTTAATCCTAGCTCCGCAGTAATTCGAAAAGAGTTCGCAGCGTTACGTCGCAAATTTCACAACTGCTCGCGCGGAGCATCAACACGCTTCTGAGATGCGGGGACCGTGATAACCGGCGCTCGACGACCACGCTGGGAGATCGGTTTAACTGTCCACATCCAACCCATATGACCGTTCTTGTCGAAGTACCAGTCGCCGCCGCCGCGTTTGGTGATCTCCACTTGCCAGTGTGTGTTGTTCGCCGGGATTGCGAGTGTAAATGTGAGGGCAGCCGCCATCATCACTCCGCAAAGGGTTCCACCGAGAAATGCTCGTCTCATTTTGTACTTTCGATTAACTTATATTCGAAGCTCGCCCTCAAATCGGCCCCTGCATTTCGCGATTAAGTGCGAATCGGCAAAACCTTACCAGCTTATTCATCCGCTGCTGTAGTCACGGCGCTGTGCGCCGTTCGGGGCGCATGAGTCTTCAGTTTCATTTTCTCCTTCAATCGCGCAATCGTTCTGTTTATACCAAAACCATGAAGAACAGCCTGTTCGTAGTCGTGTCGATTCTTCTCGTTCTCATTACGGCCACATCAGATTTCGCTGGCAGCAAGAAAAAGAAAGCATCACTGGCGTCCGCATATCATCCGCCTGTTATTTCAGCGGTGAAAGCAAACGCGATCACTGTGACTGGCGAGAAAACAACAAGGACGTTCACAGTTTCGCGGTTTACGGAAATCAACGTCAATGGGCAAAGGGCAACGCTTGCCGATTTAAAACCAGGCATGACCGCGAGCGTCACAATCGGAATGGACCCGTCCACCGCCAGCCGCATCAATGCGACAGGCGCGCCCCAGGAAGGAAAGAAAGTGAGAAGTGATTAGTGAGAAGTGAATCCGACGTAACTCCGAAAGTTTTCGCTAGCCAGCGATTCACGAATTACGATGTAACGCTTCAACTCCGAAGGTTTTCGCGAGCTGGCGCTCTAACGTCGCGAAGCCATCCCTCATTTTCATCCGCGCCACGCGCGTTGACCGCGCGCTATTCGAATCACAGATGAATAAACTGCGAGGCGCGGAAGTCGAATGCCTCAAAATGTTCTCTATTAATAATATGAAAAGAATAATTTTTGCATTGGCGATACTCGGCCTCGTCCTACCTGCTCTGCCGCAGGCTCGGGCAGATGTCTCAATTGATTTCTTTTACAACAATCTTTCCGGCGGGAACTGGATCGAGGTCGAAGGCTACGGCTACGGCTGGCAACCCGATGTGGCCTTGAGCGATCCTAATTGGCGTCCGTATGCCGACGGCTATTGGGCTTACACCGATGTAGGTTGGGCATGGGTTTCTTATGAGGATTTTGGCTGGGCGACCTACCACTATGGCCGCTGGGCCAACCTGGCTGATTACGGCTGGACGTGGTTTCCCGGAGAGGACCTGGAATGGGGACCGGCCTGGGTTTCGTGGCGCACCGGTGGCGATTATGTCGGCTGGGCGCCGCTGCCTCCGCGTGGTCCCGGTTACGTCTATGGAGGAGGGGCCATCGGCGGACGCGTGGACATCGAATTCGATATCGGCCCGCGCTACTACAACTTTATCGATGTGCGCTTTATCGGTGAGCCGGTCTTGCGCGATCGCATCTTTCCGGTGTCGCAGAACATAACTTATATCGATAACACGGTGAACGTGACCAACATCACCGTTCAGAACAACGTGGTTTACAACTATGGCCCGGATTACAACACGCTGAGCTCGTACTCGAGCCGGCCAATTCAGCGTCTTAATATCGAGCGCCAGCCGAGTGCCGATTTATCTACGGCCGCCAAATCCGGCGCACTGACGAAAGTGCAGGGGAACAAACTCGTGGTGGCGGCTCCTCAAAAAATCAGCAAGCCAGCTACTGCGGTTGCACCTCCAAAGGTCAAAACCAAAGTCGCCAAGCCGAAAATTGAGAAGGGCTGGACCGGCGTTGCAAATGAGGCGCAGGTTAAGGAAAAAATTAAAACCGAGAACCCAAAGAACATTCCGCCCCCAAAAGGCGCTGCTGCGACCGGACGGGCAGCAGGCGCGGCTTCACCGGGTGCGACTGCACCGGCCGCTGTCGGGAGTCCAATGGCTTCGCCAACCGCAACAGGCGCGCCAGCTGAAAGAGGCAAGGGGAGGGGCCGACCTGGCGAACGAGTCCAACCGGGCGCTGGCGAAAGTCCGGTGGCTTCACCGACCGCAACAGGAGCGCCGTCCGAAAGGGGCAGAGGCAGAGGCCGGCCCGGTCGAGAGGTTCAACCTAGTCCGACAGGCGCGCCAACCGGTGCCGAAAGTCCGACAGCCTCACCGGCCGCAACAAGAGCACCATCTGAAAGAGGGAGAGGAAGGGGCCGAGCCGGAGCAACTCCGGAGGGAGTCGCCTCACCATCAGGCGCAACTTCTCCTGCGGAGTCGCCAACGGCTCCTGGGCGCGGTAAGGGTAGAGGACCGCGCGGCGAGGGAATAAGTCCGACACCGCCCGAGCAAACCGGCGCTGCTACAAGAGTTCCGGAGACCACTCAACCTCCGGCCAGACAACGAGGACAATTTCAGCGCGGCACTGTCAGCCCAAGCCCGGAGCAACCTGGTGGCCCGTCGAATGAGCCACAGCAGGGTAGGCAGAGAGGACGCGGGCCAAGCCAAACCGAAAGTCCGTCAGCTCCACCTGCGGGCCCATATGAGAGCCAGGGTGGAAGAGGGAGAGGGCAGGGGGCTCGTGGACAACAGGAGGCTTCACCTGCTACTGGTACGGCTCCCAGCGAGGCGCGTGGTGGAAAACAGAAAGGGCAGGGCGCGCAACCTGCCGGAGCGCCCGGTGGAGAATCTCCGGCTGCGGAGACCCGCGGACAGGGCAAGGGAGGCGGAAAGAAAAAAGGCGAGCAAGCTTCTCCAACGCCCGGTCCTCAATAGCGATTTGCCGTAGCCGGTCCGCGTGGATGGTGGATCGTCCGCTCCGCGGGCGATGTTAACAAATGCGGCTTTGCCGCCTGATTTAGCATCGAGCAAGGACTGCTCGATCCACCTACAACGTCGTCCCTACAGGAGCTCCGCAATCTGCACCGCGTTCAATGCCGCGCCTTTCAGCAGTTGATCGCCCGAGACCCAAAACGAAAGGCCGTTCTGAAAAGCGCAATCCATGCGCACACGACCAACCTGGCAATTGTCCTTTTCTGCGACGCTTAACGGCATCGGATAACGATTGCTCCGCGGTTCATCGACCAGCTCGATCCCCGGCGCTTTCGCCAAAACTTCTCGCGCGCCCTCGACTGAAACCGGCCGTTCAAATTCTGCGCTCACCGCGACGGAATGCGCGCGGTAAACCGGCACACGCACGCACGTCACCGAAGCTTGAAACTGCGGCAAATGCATGATCTTGCGGCCTTCATTTTGCATTTTCATTTCCTCTTTTGTGTAACCGCTCTCAAGGAAGGAATCGACGTGCGGCAGGACATTGAACGCGATCGGGTGCGGATAAACCTGCGACGATGATCTTTCATCTTGTCCACCAACGGACGGACTCGTCGTGGCGAGCATGGCGTCTTCGACTTGCCGTTTCAATTCTTCAATTGCGCGCACGCCGCTACCGGAAACCGCTTGATAGCTTGCGGCAAAAACGCGCTGCACACGAAAAACGCGGTGCAGCGGATAAATGGCCATGAGCGCGATTGCCGTCGTGCAATTTGGATTGGCGATAAGCCCGCGATGACTGCGAACGTCCCCAGAATTGATTTCTGGGACCACCAGCGGCACGTGAGGTTCCATCCGGAAGACCGACGAGTTGTCGATTGTGATCGCGTCCGCCTGGCAGGCAACCGGAACATATTTTCGCGAAATTTCGCTACCGGCGCTGAAAAAGGCGATGTCGATTTTCTCAAAAGAGCTATCGACGAGGGTATCTACTGGAATTTGATCATCCCGGAAGCGGACTGATTTCCCGGTGGAACGCGCCGAACCAATCGGACGGAGCGTCGCTACCGGGAAGTTTCGGCGTTCGAGCACGCGCAAGAGCTCTTGACCGACTGCGCCAGTCGCGCCAACGACGGCGATGTGATAACCTTTCATCCGCAACCGGATTCTATCGCCGGCCGGACTTGATGTAAACTTCGCGAACAATGAGTGTGATTCCGCGTGCGATTTTTCAACGTGTTCGCACCCATCGCCAACGGGCTCATTTAAGTTTTCTCTGAGCTGCCTTGATTCTTAATTCCGCGTGGCTATCTAGCCAGAAGTGAAAAACATCCACGTCTCGATTCGCGATCAACAGCTCACGCTAAAGGAAGGTGAAACGCCACTCCGTACTTTTCCGGTCTCCACTTCCCGGTTCGGGATCGGAACCGAAGAGGGAAGCATGAAAACGCCAACCGGCCGTTTTCGCGTCGCAAAAAAGATCGGCGCCGACATGCCGGGCGGCACGATTTTTCAGAATCGCGTGCCGCTGAAACCCGACGATCCGCTGCCGCCTACGGACGATTTGGTGATGTCGCGAATTCTGTGGCTCGACGGCCTAGACGAGCACAATGCCAATACGCGAGACCGGTTTATCTACATTCACGGTACAAGGCACGAGGACAAAATCGGCGCCCCAGCCAGCCACGGATGCATCCGAATGCGAAATAGTGATGTCGTCGAATTATTTGAGCTCGTCGATGAGGGCGCCGATGTAGTCATAGAGGAATAAATTCCACAGTATGCACGTTCGAAGAAATGGAGAAAAAAGAATTGCGTCGGCGAAGGTCCCCACCTAGAACGTTCCAGCAACCTGCTGCGAAAGGAGGCGAGATAGATTGAAATTTTTAAAAGCGATCATGATTGTGGCTGTTTTGGCCAGTGCTTTGAGCTTTGGTGCCTGTGCGCAACATAAGGAAGCAGTGACCACGACTGCGGGTACGACCGGTTACGCGAAGTAGATCACGGCTGAGTTTATTGTCTCTGCCGATCCGCTTCCGGGTTAATCGAAGAGTAATTCCACAGCCTAAATATTCCAAAAAAATCGAGAAGAAAAGCATTGCGTCCGCGAAGTTCCTTGCCTAGAAGGTTCCAGCAACCTGCTACGAAAGGAGGCGAGATAGATTGAAATTCTTAAAAGCGATCATGATTGTGGCCTTATTGGTCTCTGCTTTGGAACTGGGTGCTTGTGCTCAAAGGAAGGAGGAGGCGGTCATAGCTCCTGCTCCGAAGGGAGGAAAATAAATCTGGAGTCCGAGGTCTTTGTCTGCGAATGGTTTCGCACAAAAGGCCAGGTCGTGTTCGACCTGGCCTTTTTCTTTTTCCTGTAGCGGGCGAACGCATTCGGGCTCGCAAGAGTTCAGTTTGAACGTTGAACGTTGGAAATTGAGGATTCGACGTTTAACTTGCCGCGATGGAATTGAACGGCCAAACACTGACACTAGCCGAGATCGCCACAGTAGCCCTCGAAGGTGTGGATGTGAAAGTCTCTTCCTCTGCGCGCCCGCGCGTCCTCGCGTCGCGCAAAATCGTCGAAGATATCATAGCGCGTGACGCCGTCGTTTACGGTGTCAGCACCGGCTTTGGCAAACTCTCGGACGTCCGCATTCCGCATGATGCCTTAGGCGAGCTTCAGCTCAACCTCGTTCGCAGTCATGCCTGCGGAATCGGTAATCCCCTTTCGGAACCCGAGGTACGCGCGATGATGTTGCTGCGCGCAAACGTGCTCGCTCTGGGCTTGAGCGGAATCCGCCTCGCAATCATCGAAATGCTTTGCGAGATGCTCAATCGCCGTGTCTGTCCGTTCGTTCCGGAAAAAGGTTCGGTCGGCGCCAGCGGCGATCTCGCGCCGCTCGCTCATCTCGCCTTAACCCTGATCGGAGAAGGCGAGGCGTTTTTCCAAGGTGAACGGATGGAAAGCAGCCAAGCGCTTCGTCGAGTAAAGCTTAAACCGCTGCGTCTCGAAGCAAAAGAGGGCCTTGCGCTATTGAATGGCACGCAGGCAATGCATGCCGTCGGTGGACTCGCGCTTCTCCGTGCAAAACGCCTTTCTCGTGTCGCGGATGTTTCCGGCGCAATGAGCCTTGAAGCGCTCAAAGGCACGCCCGCCGCTTTTGATCCGCGTTTACAAAATGCCCGGCCGCACCCAGGGCAGAAAGCCGTGGCCAAACATCTATTGTCGCTCCTGGAAGGAAGCGAGATTCGACAATCGCATCTCAGGAACGACCCGCGCATCCAGGATGCCTACAGTTTGCGTTGCATGCCGCAGGTGCACGGTGCCGTGCGTGGAGCGCTTTCGCATTGTGAAGATGTACTGCTGATCGAATCGGCTTCCGCCACGGATAATCCGCTCGTCTTTGCCGAGAGCGGCGATGTCATTTCGGGCGGGAATTTTCACGGCGCGCCACTGGCGCTCGCGTTCGATTACGCTGCCATTGCGATGACCGATCTGATGAGCATTAGCGAGCGCCGAATCGAGCGGCTGATCAATCCAGATATGAATGAGGGGCTTCCTGCATTTCTTGCGCGACAGCCAGGAATGCAATGTGGTTTTATGATTGCCCACGTTGCCGCAGTTGCCCTGTTGAACGAAGCGAAGGTGCTCGCTCATCCATCGAGCGTCGATAATGTGCCTACCTCTGGCGGAAAAGAAGATCACGTTGCCATGGGAATGACGGGCGCATTGAAATTCCGCGCCATTGTCGATCTTGCAGAAAATTTGCTGGCGATAGAACTGCTTGCGGGCGCCGAAGCACTCGAACACCGGCGTCCGCTGAAAGCCGGCGTTGGTGTAGAGCGGGCTTTTGCTCACCTCAGGAAAATCGCGCGGCCGCTCACGCAGGATCGTTCGCTCTCCGGTGATATTGCGCGCGTGGCGGAAGCGATTCGCCGGGGTGACTTTGATAGCGCGTAAATTATGAGCGGAAAACGAATCATCCACGCGCCGCGCGGCAAGGAGCGAAGCTGTAAAGGCTGGCATCAGGAAGCGGCCATGCGGATGCTGATGAACAATCTCGATCCGGACGTAGCCGAAGATCCGGATCGGCTGGTCGTTTACGGCGGGACGGGGCGCGCCGCG
>JBIOVE010000163.1:0-4328 GCA_044867565.1 Candidatus Udaeobacter sp.
TTGCTCATCGCCGGCGCTCTCACTTACACGCTGACCGCACATCGCCGCTATCGTTTGCAGCGCCGGGCCGCTTCGGCCATGAACGCACTCCTGCACGACAACCTTTCCGGGGTTCGTCAGATCAAAAGCTTCGTTCGCGAGAGAGAAGAACACGGGCGGTTCAATCGGGTGAGCGATCAGTTGCGGCACGCCACACTTGTCGTCATGCGGGTTTGGGCGATCTACAGCCCGTCGATGTCGATGTTTGAGGCATTCGGCGCGGTGCTTGTGCTTGGGTTTGGCAGTCACGCCGTTTTGACAGGCGCAATGCAGGTCGGTGATCTGGTCGCATTCCTCATGCTCACGGCATTTCTGTACGATCCGATCAGCCGGTTGCATCAGCTAAATCAACTCATGCAAGCCGGACGCGCGGCAGGCGAACGCGTTTTTGAAATTCTTGATGAGCCAGCGGAGCCAGGTTGGCCTGTAGCCGGGGGCGTCGACCCCGGCCGCGCGCAAATTGCCGGCGACATTCGCTACAAAGACGTGAGCTTCAGCTACGCGGACGGACTTCCCGCGCTTGATCACGTTTCTTTTCATGCGACGCCGGGCGCCACGATTGCGCTGGTGGGCGCGACCGGCGCTGGAAAATCAACGCTCGTGAATTTGCTTGTTCGATTTTACGAATTCAGCACTGGTGAAATTTATGTTGATGGAAGACCGATCCGCGAATACGCGCTGCGGAGCTTGCGCGAAGCGATTGGCGTGGTGACGCAGGAAAGTTTTTTGTTCAACGGATCGATTCGGGAAAACCTGCTCATGGGAAAACCGGATGCAAGCGATGCAGAATTGTGGCGCGCCGTGGATGCCGCTAATGCCCGGGGATTCATCGAGCGTTTGCCGGCTGGCTTGGAAAGCATCGTCGGCGAGCGCGGCGTGAAGTTGAGCGTCGGCGAGAAACAGCGATTGTCGATTGCCCGCGCGCTACTGAAGGATCCACCGATTCTGATTCTCGACGAAGCGACGGCGAGCGTGGACACGGCGACGGAGCGACTGATTCAAGAAGCGCTCGAGCGCCTAATGTTTCATCGCACGTCCATCGTTATCGCGCATCGACTCTCAACCATTGTCCACGCGGATCAAATTCTCGTTTTCGATCACGGCCGAATTATCGAGCGCGGCAAACACGACGAATTAGTCGCGCTGGGAGGAAAATATGCGCGGCTGTGCCAGCAGAGCTTGCTCGAGGCCTCGCCCCAACCTGAATTGGAATCGCCAGAGGAAATAGCCACTTTGTCTATTCCTGCTCCTGACGAGCAATTACCTGTCTAGTTTCCGTCGTCACCGGGGACTGCGGCCGATCGATATGCTCGTCTCTTGCGCTAATCAGCGGGTGGTGGCGAACCCGAAGGCGCAGGCGACGGCGAACCTGGAATCATGATGGTTTGTCCAGCCTGCAATTTACGGCCATCTTCGATATTATTGACCTTTTGCAGTTCGTCCACGCCCACCTTGTACATCTTGGCGATGGAAGTGAGCGTCTCCCCGCGTGCGACCGTATGCATGTTCCCGCCCGCCGGGTGCGACGCAGATTCCGCCGGAGCAGCGCTCACGGAGGGGGACGGCGTACTTTCTCCAATCATTACACCCGGACGGATGTGCGAAATCTGCTGCTCCAGTTTGAGAATTTCCTGGGAGAGAGCGTCAATCTTCGTGTTCTGCTCATCTATCTTTTTGGCCAACGCTTCAAGTTGAGCAGCGTCAGACGTTTTAACGGGCTCCGGCGAAGGTGTCTGCGCCGACGCCGTCGAAGACATCAAGGCGCCGAGAAAAAAAGTGGCACAGAAAATAGCAGCCAGCTTCATCGTGGAAATTTTGCATTAGCCACTCGGTCTGGCAAGCTTGCCGGTGTAGTCGCGTCTCTATGAGACGCACGAAGCACGGATATTAAACACATCAGCACGGTGCCTCGCACCCGGCTTCGCCTAGGCTTCAGCGCGGCAGGCAGCGAAGCCTCCACAGTTGCCTTTCTAATATTTGCTCTTAGATTTTTTCATGCCTGAACGCATCCAAAAGCCGGTCGAGCCGGCACCGTGGGGTCCCAAACAAGGCGATGGTGGCGGTCCGCGTTCACCGGATGTCTCGCGACCGGACACAAAGGATCTCTTAAAAAAAATGCGCAAGGTCGATCCCAACCAATCCAAGCGCTATCGCCAGCGCACCGGCCAATAATGGAGTTGTCCCCGGTGGCGTTTGACCAGAATTTCTCTGGCGCGGCCGACGATTTTCCCGCGCTGTTGCGACGCAAAGGTCTGCTTGCACCGGCGGCCGTTGTTACTCCGACGCCACAGGTAGGAACGCCGCACCAAACGTCGTGGCAGCCGACGGAAGCGACCACTATTCTTGCTTTCAAATTTTCCGGCGGCGTGCTGGTGGCTGGCGATCGGCGCGCGACTGCCGGGAATACCGTTGTTTACGATCGCGCCGACAAAGTTTTGGAAATCGATCGCCATTCGATCATGGCCATTGCTGGCGTACCGGCGACCGCCTGGGAAATGGCGCGCGTTCTCGAACATTCATTCCAATACTTTCGGCGGACTCAATTGCAGGAAATGAGCGTCGATGGGAAGGTGCGCGCGCTGTCCAAGCTCCTGCGCGATAATTTTGGATTCGTCATGCAGGGCGTGGGAGTGGTGGTGCCGATTTTCGCCACCTTCGATTCTCATCCAAAGCCCGAGGCACGACTCTATTTTTACGATGCGATGGGCGCGCAGTTCGAAGCGGCCGATTACGCTGCAACGGGGTCGGGATCGCCCGCCGTGCGCGGCATTCTTTATTACGAAAACAATTGGGGCGCGAAGCTGCTGCAAAAATTGAGCGAAGACGAAGCCGTATCGATTGCGTTGCGCGCGCTGGATACGGCCGCGGAATCCGACACATCGACGGGCGGCGTGGATCGCAGTGGGAAGATTTATCCGCTCATCAAGATTGTATCGCGCGAAGGCATCACGACCTTGCCGGAACGCAAAATCGCTGCCGTCTTCAAGGAAACGGTTGCATGATCGAAGAGCCGTATCGCTGGGTAGAAGCCATCGCAAATCGGCGCGAGTACATCGAAGCGCAACTCGCTTCGGGTAGCCCGATCGCGGCGGTTGGTTATCGCGACGGCATTTTATTCCTAACGCTTGGTCAAACGCGGCAGAAAATTTTTGAAATCTACGACCGAATTGCAATGGGCGCGATCGGTCATCCGGGTGACATCGAACGGTTGCGGATGGCGGCAATCGAACTGGCCAGCACGGAAGGTTTCACCCGCTCCGCGACGGACGTTTCACTGCGGCGGCTCGTGCATTATTCGCTCAGTCCCGTGATGAAGAGCGCGTTCGAACAAGTTTACGGCGCACCCTATCTGGCACGGATGCTCTTTGCGGAGGTCGGAGAACGGCCCGAAGAGGATTTGTTTCTGCGAGTAGAATACGACGGTGAAATTGCAACCAACGGCGCAACGTTCACGCAAGGCAGGCAGGATTTCGCTGTGCTGAGCGGAACACGGCAATCGAGGGAACTGATGGAATCATTTCTCAAAACCGAATATGGGGTGGACGCCAGTTTTGAATTGGCGCTCAAATCCGCGCTCGACGCGTGGACAATCGGGCATATGACTTTACAGACAGACGACGCAAAGGAACTGCCAGAGCGCGGTGCCGTTACGAAATATCGAGAGGAACAGCTCGCAAATACCGGGATCGAAGCAGGAATACTTGAGCGCGATCCAAGCAAGGCAATTCGTTATCGTCCATTATCCGATAAGGAGTTACGCCCTTTGATTAACGATTAAAATATGGAGAGAAGTGTTCGCCCAGAGATTACGAATGAAACAAGCGATCCGGAACATGTTGGCCCTGCTGGGCTTGTTGTTGATGATCGCATCCTTCGTCTGGATGCAGTGGACATCGCGAACGGAACCCACCGGACGATCCAGAACAGCGCAGCCCTCCGCAACACCTAAGGCCTTCGCAGTGGTTGTTCTCGATCCCGGCCATGGAGGACAAGATTCCGGGGCCATGTGCGGCGCCGTGCTCGAAAAAGATTTGACCCTGGACGTGGCGCGACGGATCGATCGATTGTTGGAAGCGGAAGGAGTCGCTACCCTGATGACCCGACTGGGCGATACCTACGTCTCGCTGGCAGATCGTGCGGCCTTCGCCAACCGGGTGGGCAATTGCATTTTTGTAAGCATTCATTTCAACGAAGATAACCAGCCGGTTTCCAGTGGGGTTGAAACCTATTATGCTGCCCAACAAATCACTGCGGGCTCATTTGTGGCTTCGTGGCTGCCTTTCCTGTGG
>JBIOVE010000164.1:0-3216 GCA_044867565.1 Candidatus Udaeobacter sp.
TCCATGTAATCGAGAGCGCATCCACACCATTACCAATGACCGGCGCTGGCGCGTTGCGGTTACAAGTTTGTCACAAGGAATAAAAATGTAACCGGCGCAATTGCCGGTCGGTCATTACCTACAGAAGCGCAAAACGCGCACAACAAACAGCAAACTGAAAGATAAACTATGAAACGAAACGTATTAATACTTGCGGTCGCGGGTGCGATCGCGCTCGGCGGCTTCGCTGTGGTGCAAGCAGACGCGGGTCATGGCGGCCGATGGCACGGACACGGGTTCGGGCTTGAACGATTAACCGAGAAGCTGGACCTGACCGCCGATCAACAGGCAAAGGCGCAGCCGATCATCGACACGGCCAAACCGCAAATCGCCGCTATTCACCAGGAGGCGATGCAGAAGAGCAAAGCGGTGATGGACAATGCTATGTCGCAAATTCGTCCGCTGCTCACGGCGGAACAACAGAAGAAGCTCGATGCCATTCAGAAAGCTCATCAAGACATGATGAACGCGCAAAAGGAGCTTCACGAAGCAACGCGGGAATAACTCTGATTATTCGGAGCGGTGGGAATGGCGGCGATCTGGAAGGGTCGCCGCCGCTTTTTTTGCTGGAAAATATCCGAGGTATTGCAGCCAACACGGCTGCCTCTACAGAAAAGGCATATAAGCGGATGGGACCTGCCAGATGTAGCGGCAGGCGTCTCGCCTGCGAAAGCGCGGCCGTGGCTCAGCTCTGTTTTTTCCCAAGGGAAAAGAGAAACGAGATCACTCCCAACGCGACCAATACTGCCGCGATGCTGAACCCCGCCGTGGAGATTTCAGCGCGCGAGTGAAAACTCTCCTTAAGTCGCGCAGCCATGCCGATCAGAAAAAACAGAAGCGCCATGTAGATGAAAATTACGCTCAGCGCTTTTTTTGTTTCGGATGACATTTTCATTCGGCGGTGAGCAATCAGATATAATCGCGAGTCAAAATTCAAGCGCGCTCGTCTTATTTATTCTATGGCATCGCTTTTGCCAAGCGCCGAAGCGATACCAACTCCACGTCTGTCATGTCGAGCGGCGTCGAGGCATCTCGACTTCGCTCGGAATGATAAATAGCGGGTGCTTAGCTTTTCAACCGAGCTACATCAAACTAACTTGATCGAATGAGGAAACTTATCCGGTCGGCCTCGACGTTAGCGTTTCTCCTTACAACACACGCGCTCCACGCCCAGATCGATCGCATCACGGGGAAAAATTTTGCGACTCGGTCGGAGGTGCTGGCGCGACACGGAATGGTTTGCACAAGCGTGCCGGCGGCGACGCACGTCGGACTCGATATCTTGAAACGCGGCGGCAGCGCCGTGGATGCAGCGATCGCCGCGAATGCAACGCTCGGCCTGATGGAGCCCGTGTCCAATGGCATTGGCGGCGATCTGTTCGCCATCGTCTACAGCGCGAAAGAAAACAAACTCTACGGAATCAATGGGAGCGGACGTTCGGCGCTGGGTCTGAGTTACGATCAGATGAAGGTGGAGCTTGCGAAACTGCATCGCGAAACGATTCCGCCACTCGGCATGTTGCCGATTAGTGTGCCGGGAACAGTGGACGCCTGGGCAGAACTGCACAAGAAATTCGGCAAACTGAAATTGAGTGACGATCTCGCCCCGGCGATTCGGCACGCCGAGGAAGGGTTCCCGGTCACGGACCTAATCGCGTATTACTGGGCGTTTGGTCCGCGCCTTTACAAGGGCTTGCCCGGCGGATTTCTGGAAACATACACACTTGATGGCAAAGGCCGCACTCCCGCCAAAGGCGACATTTTCAAGAATCCCGCGCTCGCGAAAACATTGCGATTGATAGGCGAGAAAGGTCGCGACGGGTTCTACAAAGGCGAGATTGCGGAAAAGATCGATAATTTCATGCAGGCCAATGGCGGCTTTCTACGGAAAGCCGACTTCGAAAAGCATACATCGACATGGGTCGAGCCGGTCTCGGTGAATTATCGCGGTTACGATGTGTTCGAGCTTCCGCCAAACGGTCAGGGCATCGCTACCCTCCAAATACTAAACATCCTCGAAGGTTTCGATTTGGGCGCGATGGGCCGCAATTCACCCGAGACGCTGCATACAATGATTGAAGCGAAGAAAATCGCCTGGGCGGATCGTGCGAGATTTTATGCCGATCCCGCGTTCGCGAAAATACCGCTCGCCGGTTTGCTTTCGAAAGGCTATGCCGCCGAGCGGCGCAAGTTGGTCGATCCGAATCGCGCGGCGAAAAAAGTCGAAGCAGGAAATCCGGCGCTGGATCAGGGCGACACGATTTACCTCTGCACTGCCGATGACGAAGGCAACATGGTCAGCCTGATCCAAAGCAATTATCGCGGCATGGGCAGCGGCATCGTCGTGCCCGGGCTCGGGTTCATGTTTCAAGATCGCGGGGAACTCTTCTCGATGGACCCGAATCATGCGAACGTTTATGCGCAAGGCAAACGTCCTTTTCACACCATCATTCCTGGCTTCGTGATGAAAGATCGAAAACCGTGGGAGGCATTCGGCGTCATGGGCGGCGGAATGCAACCACAAGGCCATGTACAAGTGCTCACAAACCAGATCGATTTCGGCTTGAACGTGCAGGAAGCCGGTGACGCATCGCGCTGGCAACACGAAGGCGACAACGAACCGACGGGCGAGAAGATGACCGAGTCAGGCGGCTACGTCGAAGTAGAGAGCGGCATTCCCTATGAAACGGTGCGCGAATTGCGCAAAAAAGGACACGACGTTCGATTCGACGTGGGCGGCTACGGCGGTTACCAGGCCATCAAAGTGGAAATGCACGACGGCCAGCGCGTCTATGTCGGCGCGAGCGAATCCCGCAAAGACGGACAAGCGGCGGGATATTGAGCTGGGAAGTCCTTGCAGCCGACACGGCTGCCGCTACAGCATTGGGAGCGCGCTCTGTGAATAGCGAATGTTGTACAATTCGTCGGCTCGACAGAGTCTCGCCCCCGGGTTCTAATCTTTCTGCGCTTTGAGCTCGGCGAGTTTTTCTTGAGCACGATTCACATCGGATCTTTGCGCGCTGCCGAGGCGAAGCAGTTTTTCCTGGCGACGCAAATTAGCTTCGGCGGCCTCGAGCTCAGCGCGCTCGCGTTTTGCTGCGGCGATTTGCGCGGCTTCGGTTAATTGTGCCAGCGCTGTTCTCACTGCTTCCAGTTCATACTTGGTAATTTCGCCAG
>JBIOVE010000165.1:0-3356 GCA_044867565.1 Candidatus Udaeobacter sp.
CGACCACCACTACCTCGGTCACGGCAATTATCGCGGCAGCCATGATTTTTTGCGTCGTCGAATGCGGGAGGTCGTGTGCGGCTCCCTTCCTCTAGCTAATCCGCGATTTCTCGGGCAAATCGGTACATAGGTTCGAGTGGGACAGGGGGGATCGAGAATGTTCCGTATAACGCGTTGCTTCGCATTTTTCGAAATCATGCTAGTCCTCGATCCGCGCAGTTTTCCTTACGCACGCCTTAAAAATCCCTTCATAATTCGTCGGTCCATTTGGGCTGAGCGTTCCTCGTCGAGAATTCAAAATTCCTAGCAGAGAAGCGTTCGTCAGGTCCTCGCCCGCGTAGAATTACAATGGCGGTACGGCCGCGCTGGGTTCAGGTGACGGTATTTGCACTCTCGCCTTTGGTTTTCGGAAAATCGTCCACAGACCGGTAAGCACAAAGCACGCGCCGACAAGCGACCACAGGGAAAATTTCTCGCCGCCAATTGCCCATCCTAGTGCGACCGCGCCGGGCGGCGTGACCAGCGAGATCGCCTGCAGGTTCGCGACGGTCATTCGTGGCAGGAGCCAGTAAAGGAGCAAAAACGTAAGCGCTGAGCCCACGATGCTGAGATAAAGCAGACAGAAGATCGACAGGCCGCTCCAATGAAAGCGCAGCGGGCTTCCTTCCACGATAAATCCGGTCAAGAGCAGAGGCACTGTGCCAAAAATCATTTGCCATGCCGCGATCATCGCAGGCGCGACTTGGAGCACGCGTGCTTTGAGCAGGACATTCGAGAACGCCGCACTGGCTGCTCCGAACAAAATGCCGAGTCCACCCCAGAATGCCATCACCCCATTGAATCCCAGAAGCCGTTCGCAAATTATCGCCACCCCACCGAGCGCAAGCACCGCGCCTGCGAGTTTCTGCAAACGCAATGGTTCGTCGGGAAGCATCAAATGCGCGCATGCCATGCCAAAGATCGGTATTGTTGCCTGCAACACCGCTGCCAGCCCTGACGAAACGTGCAGCTCGCCCCAAAAAAGCAGTCCGTAGTTCACCGCAAACATCAGGACGCCAGTAAAACCCAGCACCATGTAATCCGAGGTGCGCTGCGGCAATAAGCGCACCCGTCCAACCGAGACCGCCACGAGAACGATGACCGCGATTACGAAGCGAATGCCGGCGTACGAAATCGGCGGTAAATCGCGCAATCCAATCTTGATAACGAGCCACGTCGAACTCCAAACTACACAAAGGGTCAGCCACGCCACGGGCACACCCCACCCGACTTTGGGCCGCCAATTGGGTATCGACCATGTGCTCACCATTTTCATCGACGCGCGACCATCGCGTCTTACTTGCAATCCGTAAAGACGGACTGACGCACGAGTGCGACGCAGCCCGCGAAAAGATTTTTCTCGCCGCGCGGGGCCTCACTCTTCTGGGAATCATTTTCCTGCCCATTGTTTAAAGAACGGCAGCTTCCCGTTGGCTCGCCGTAGCTTGGCGCAGGCGGCAATCGCCGAGGGCAATTTGGAAATCGCCCTTCCTTGATTTGCACCCGCCACGGGCGAGCGCCCTTACACAACCCAATTCGGCTTCCGCTTTTCGTTGAACGCGGCGATGCCTTCACGCGCTTCGTTCGATTCGCGGGCTTGCATGTGATACTTAAGCGCAAGATTGACATCTTCATTTACCGAACGCCACCAGAGCTCTTCGATTAATCGTTTCGTTTGCGACACTGCGCCCGGCGCGCCTTGCAAAACTGAGTTGGCAAACTTTTGCGCTTCGCTCATCAAATCACGTTGAGCGGTTACGCGATTGACGAGGCCGATTTCCTTTGCGCGTTCGGCATTGATTAATTCGGAGCCGAGCAACAGCTCGCGCATATTTCGCTCCCCCACCTGCCGGCGCAAAAACGTCATGACCAAACCGGCCACCAAACCGCGACGCACTTCCGGATATCCAATCTTCGTTCCTTCTGCTGCGACAACAAAATCGCATGCCGACATGATCCCTGCACCGCCCGCGACGGCTGCGCCGTGAACAGCTGCAATAGTGACGAGATGTGTTTGACTGATCGTAAGCAACGTCTTCGCAACCATGTCCGCGGTCGCATGCGCTTTCTTCAGGTCGGCTGCTTCTTTCAAGTCGAGGCCTGTGCAAAACGCTACACCTGCTCCTCGCAAAATAAGTATGCGCTCTTGCGGTTGATCCGAGGCGAATTTGATCGCGGCGTTCAGTTCGTTGAGCAGTTCAAGGGTAAGCGCATTGCGCCGTTCAGGGCGATTGAGAGTCACGATCGTGATTTGCGGCGTTTGTTTTTCGACAAGAACGACTGGCATGAGATTCCTTAAATCGTTACATCGTAAATCGATTCAGACCTGGATGACGCCGGTATGAAAGTGTGCTTTCGGCGTAGAGCGCGAAACGTATTGCAGCAATTGGATCAGGATCTCCCGAGTCTCGTGGGGCTGAATAATCGCGTCCACCCAGCCGCGTGCCGCACCGTACCGAATATCGGTTTGTTCTTCGTAATTTTTCTTAACGGTCGCCCGAAGTTCCTCCAGTTCTTGTGGCGAAGATTTCTTGTCGCGCTCTCTCGCGCGAGCAAGAACTGCGAAAACAGTGTCGGAAGCCTGCGCGGCGCCCATTACGGCATAACGCGCGCTCGGCCAGGCGACGATAAATCGTGGATCGTAGGCCTTTCCGCACATCGCGTAGTTTCCGGCGCCGAATGATCCGCCGACAACGACTGTGATTTTTGGTACCACGGAATTGCTGACCGCATTCACCAGTTTCGCGCCGCTGCGAATGATTCCGCTCTCTTCCGCGTCCCGTCCGACCATGAAACCGGTGACGTCCTGGAAAAAAATGATCGGCAAACTGGTTTGATTGCAGTCCATAACAAAACGCGCCGCTTTATCGGCGCTATCGGAGTAAATGACGCCGCCCATCTGAATTCCCTCTTTCCTGGTCCGGACCTGCAAACGCTGATTTGCAACAATGCCAACCGGTCGTCCGCCAATGCGCGCATACGCCGTCACGATTGTCTTGCCGTAATCGGCTTTATATTCGTTCATTGAATTTGCATCGACGACCGAGGCAAGCAGATCGCGTACGTCGTACTGCTTCTGCCCGTCAAAGCTAATCAAATCGTAAACAGCATCCGGGCTTTTTGATGGCTTCGCTGATTCGTTCGACGCCTTGGATGTTTTGGATTCTTTCGCTTCCGGCAGCAATGCGATAAGCGAACGAAGGCGTTTAAGACACGAAGCATCGTCCTTTTCGTGAAAATCGACCGTGCCGCTTATTTCCGCGTGCATTTGGGCGCCGCCCAATTCTTCCGCATCGACCACTTGCCCAATGGCCGCT